>JBAYVM010000170.1:0-6412 GCA_041674645.1 Victivallaceae bacterium
CAAGAGTGTCTGAGTTACATTGAAACAACAAATTAGAATTGAATTCGCCTCAAGCTAAAATCCACCAGGTCATGTGTTCAGAGTCTCGCACTACAACTCATACGCTTCCGTCAGGAACGTTCGTAAGCTCACAGGAGCGCTTGGCGCAGGGAGCAAGGAAGTTAAAAATAAAGAAAAAAACCAACTTCCAATTAAACCCCACGCTCCTGCTTAAATAATGAGCTCTGGAATACTCAAAGAAATCATTAATGGCGGAGAACAAATTCAAAGCGTGGGCTATGGAGCAAAAACTCGAACCACGAAAAGTAATTTTCCGTGACGTAAATTCTTCTCTGCTTTTTTTCTACTCAAATGGTGTAGATAAATTGAAAACCTGAATGTATATTAATTATGTGCATGAAGCTGGCATCTGCCATGGAAAAATCAGACCAAAAAAGTCAGGAGCGCAGACATATGAGAATGAGGATGGTATTAGCAGAAAAGGTTTACCGCAAACACCCGCCTTTTCATTCAATCAACTTTGATGCGACCGTCAGAGAAACGGCCAAATTGTTGAATGAAAAAAACATCGGAGCTTTGCTGGTGGAAATGCCGGTTCATGAAGACGGTTGTTTTGCCGGCATCGTATCTGAACGGGATATTATAAAATGTTGCGCCAATTTCAGCAATTTTGAATCACTGCCGATCTCAGAAATTATGCAGAAAGAGATGATTACCGCCGATATTGATGACAATGCGGACGACACCTGCATTCTGATGCGTCAAAAACATATCCGTCACATACCGCTGATTGAGAACGGCAAAATTGTCGCGTTAATTTCAGTCAGGGATTTGATGTACTGCGTTGATATGGAAAAAGAAATTACTATGCAGCACATGAGTGACATGATTGGCGCCACCCGGAGAAATGAAAGTTACTGATTAATTATTGGTCAGAAAACAAATCTTCGCGCAAGTATTTTACGAATTTTCTTTGCTGGAATCCCCGTTTTCCGTTGCAGCTTTCTGCTGGATGGTATAAAGCTCCAGGTATGTGCCGCCTTGCATCATTAACTCGTCATGCGTTCCACACTGGTCGATTTTCCCGTCACGCAACACTACAATCTTGTCTGCATTCCGGATAGTTGAAAGACGGTGAGCAATAATAATCGTTGTGCGATTATGCATCAAAGTATCCAACGCCTGTTGCACCAATTTTTCAGAAGCGGTATCCAAAGCGCTGGTTGCCTCATCCAGAATCAGAATCGCCGGGTTTTTCAAAATAGCTCTGGCAATTGCCAGTCGCTGTTTCTGTCCGCCGGACAGACTAGCGCCATTTTCGCCGATTATCGTATCGTATCCATTCTCAAGCTTATTAACAAATTCCGCCACATTGGCCTGTTCTGCCGCTAGAATGATTTCCTCCTGAGTGGCTGAAGCGCGCGAATAGGCAATGTTATCGCGCAGAGTGCCGCTGAACAAAAACGGTTCCTGCAATACCACACCGATATTGGCGCGATATGACTCCTGGGAATATTTGCGAACATCGATATCATCAACTTTGACGCAGCCGTCCTTGACATCATAAAACCGCAACAGCAAATTGCTGATGGTTGATTTGCCACAGCCGGAGGGGCCGACAAGGGCAATTTTTTCCCCGGGCGCAATGTCCAGAGAAAAATTTCTGATTACTGGGGTGTCGCGATAACTGAACGATACATTTTCAAAACTAATATTCCCGACAAAGCGATTGGCAGTTATTGCCTCCGGGTCGTCTTTAATTTCTGGAATGACCCGCAACAGCTTAACAATACGCTGTGCGCCGGCCATTCCCTGCGATAAGGCATTAAGCTGATTGGCCAGCGCCGCTATCGGGTTAATCTGCAATCCCACATAAGTATAAAATGCCACAAACTCGCCAATCGTAAAATCCGGCGGGCTGACTACGCTGATGCCAATCCCGATAATTGTCAGGTAGGTAATCACGGCCAGCATTTCATACGACCCGCTGCAAATATTGCCGGTCTTATTGATGTTTATCGCAATATTCAGCGTCGGGCGCATTGAACGGAAAAACTGCCGGCGCTCGAAACGTTCCTTGGAAAAGGATTTTACCACTCTTATGCCATTGATATTTTCTGCCAGATTGGCGGAGATTTCCGACATCTTTTCCTGAAGCACCAAAGCCTGCCGACGCAATGAACCGTTGAAGTAATAAAAATTTACAAAATGTATCGGCAACGCCAACATGGCAATCAACGCCATCTTCCAGTTAATGAAAAAAATCATGATGGTAATCAGGCCCATCGTGAAAAATTGGTCAACCATGGCAATACACAAACTGACCAGCCCTTGTAGCAAAGCCACGTCGCTGATGACATTTGAAATCAGTTTCCCGGTCCGGTATTCTTCATAAAAACGCAGTGACAAACTCTGCAAATGTTTGAATATTCGCTGCCTGACATCAAGCAGCACCCGGGTAACAGTATAAGTTCCCAAAAAACCGGTAATCATTCGCATGATAAACCGAATGACGTAAACAATCAGCATTAAAGCGCATACAATGGCAAATAGTTTATAATCACGGTTGGGCAGAACCCGGTCAATGGCGACTTGAAGTAAGCGTGGCAGAGTCAACGCCAGGCTGGAAAACATTATCGAGGTAATCGCCGATAAAATAATTAACCCGCGATACTGTCGCAATAAACTGGATACTTTAAATTCAATCACTGTTTTGAGCCTTATTCTGAAAGCATTCAGCCGGAATCAACTATTTTTTTATTCAACAAAAATGCCATTAATCACTTATTCTACAGCCTGTCACCGTAAAATCCAGTCTAAAAATATTTTTTTGCCGCTTCAATCTGCTCTGCTGGCTAATGGCTCAGTTAAAGTTGGTCGTTTTTCTATTTTGCCGATACTCGGAGCAGCAAATCCACTTAAAATTTTTAGACAATACCAGTTGGTAATTAACCTGGCAACTGACCACTAAAGCTCTGGATTATTCGAATATGATGGTCTGAACATACTGCTATGTTCACCAGAGCCATTACTAGAAATGTTTTTCTTCAGTTAACCAGGTTTGGATATTGAGAAAAATTATGTATGGTACTCGGCGTTTATTTTTACGTATTCGTAGGAAATATCGCACGTCCAAACCCAATAGTCAAAATTCCCGGCATTCAGATTTACCGTGATGGTAAACTCTTTGTCTTTGAGCACTACTGCCAACTCTTTTTCTGGAGTGCCTGCATCCTGGCCGTCAATGACTACCGGCTTGTCATTGTAGTGAACCGTAACCTTGTCCGGGTCAAATTCCGCGCCGGAATAACCGAGCGCGGCGACGATTCTGCCCCAATTCGGATCGCAGCCGAACCAGGCGGTTTTGCATAACAGGGAATTGGCAATCGCTTCGGCGCACAGAGCGGCATCTTTTTCCGTTGGAGCGTTATTGATTTTTACGGTAACGAATTTAGTGGCGCCTTCGCCGTCCAGCACCATCATCCGGGCAAGTTTCTGCATCAGGAAAAGCAACCCGGCGTAGAACATTTGCGCGCCGGAACTGTCTTTTTCGATTTTAATGCCTGACTGCCCGTTCGCCATGATAATCGTGGTGTCATTTGTGCTCATATCGCCATCAATGGTAATCCGGTTGAAAGATTCTTCAACTCCAGACTTGATAAATTCAGCCAGTAATTGATTTTCTATTCCGGCATCGGTAGTTATATAGCAGAGCATGGTGGCATGCGGAACGCGCATTTTCGGGTCTATCATTCCCGCGCCTTTCGTCATTGCTCCGATGGTAACAGCTTTTCCGTCGATTTCAAACGAAACGGCAGCGGCTTTGGGGACGGTGTCAGTGGTCATAATGGCGCGTGCGGCAACGGGGCCGCCGTCTGCGGCCAGCGCCGCAGCGGCTTTGGCGATGCCCGGTTCAATAATATGCAACGGCAGTTGAACTCCGATTCTACCGGTGGATGAAACCATTATTGCTTCCGGTTTGATGCCCAGTTCCGAAGCGGTAACTGCGCACATTTTTTCCGCATTAATCACGCCCTGTTTTCCGGTGCAGGCATTGGCGTTTCCACTGTTGACAATGATTGCCTGGATTTTTTGTTGCGTCAATACCCGGTTGCGGCAGACCTGAACCGGCGCCGCCGCGAAGGTACAGGAGGTAAACGCTCCGGAAAAATTTGCCGGAACGTCAGAGTAAATCATTGCCATATCCGGAGCGCCGCTTCTTTTCAATCCGGCAGTGATGCCGGATGCTTTAAAACTGCGAGGCGAAGTGACCGAACCGTTAGCGATTTCTTTAAAATCTTTATTCATTTATTTTGTCTCCATGGGTAGCTTTAACATTTATTGCGATGCCGCCGCGCGGACGGAACAGCCCGGTAACTTCAGCCTTACGGGGCGAACAGGCCTTGACGATAGCATCAAGAATGGTGTTGACGGATTCTTCGTGGAAAGTATTGAAATTTCTGAACGAAAACAGAAACAGCTTAAGCGATTTGCTCTCAATGCACAGTTTGTCCGGAATGTAACGGATAATAATATGTCCGAAATCCGGCTGATTGGTGACCGGACAGAGTGAAGTATATTCCGGACAGTCAAACGTTATAACATAGTCGCGGTCGTGATAGACGTTTTTGAACGTTTCAAGTTTTGCCTCTTCCGGAGTACACGGATATTTATTTTCGGAGGCCTTCAATAGTGTCAGGTCTCCGAAACGATCGGATAATTTATTCATTTTAATTCCTTAATAATAACTTGGTTTTTGTCTAAAAAAAATATAATGTTTGTAAATATATTCCTTCCAGCGGTTTTATAAACAAATTTTTCTTGAATTTTGATAATAATCAAACTATATTTCGTAGATTTTAGAAATCTCCTGCTAATTTTTAATAAAATAAAAGAATAACGGAAAAGGGCGTTTTGATGAAATTCTTCAAAAAGTGTTTAGTGGCAACGTTGATGATTGGCGTTGTTTTTGCTTCCTCCAATTGTCTGGCGGATGAAAGCGGACCTCTCGAAAAACTTGGCCGCGGTATAGCTAATGTGGCTTTTGGACCATTGGAAATACTGATTAGACCCTATGATGTCAATCAGGATAAAGGCGCGATTCCGGCATTGACCTACGGGGTGCTGAAAGGCGTGGCTTACGTTGTCGCTCGTGAATGCGTTGGCGTGGTTGATATAATCACTTTCCCGATGCCGTTGCCGGGTTGCACTGATGATCCGCTGGATGTAGGTTGGGGCTACGGTCCAATGATGCGTCCGGCCTGGGTAGTGGATATGGAACACAATGCCTTCAACTTCTTCTATCCGGATGAAGCCATTGCCGGAACTAACTAATTTCTGTTACGTTTCAGCCCGCCTCTCCCAGGCGGGCTTTTTTGCTTAATACATAAAAATAAATATTTTTTCAAAGGTCAGTTTAATGAGTTTTTCCTGTGGTTTTGTCGGTCTGCCGAATGTTGGTAAATCTACACTTTTTAACGCTTTGAGCAAAGGCGGAGCTGAGGCTGCCAATTTTCCTTTCTGTACGATTGAACCGAATACCGGAATTGTTTCCGTGCCGGATGAACGGCTCAATGTACTTTCCGATTTGGAAAAGTCAAAACGGATTATACCTTCCACATTAAAGTTTATTGATATCGCCGGCCTGGTCAAAGGCGCCAGTCAGGGGCAGGGACTGGGAAATCAATTTCTTGGTCACATTCGCAGTGTTGATGCTGTGGCGCATGTTGTCCGGCTCTTTAAAGACCCGGATGTTGTTCATGTTGGCGGCGAAACCGACCCGGTGCGTGATTTGGAAATAATTATGACCGAATTGATGCTGGCAGATTTGGATATGCTGGAAAAACGGCTGGAAAAATCAAAAAAACAGATGCGTTCCAATGATCCTGAAATCAAAGCTGAACTCGACATGGCAGCTGCTTTTGCCGCGCAACTGGCAGACGGCAAGATACCTGTTTACGACAAAAGCAATCCGAAAGAACAGGCTATCGCGTCCAATCTCGGGCTTTTGACGGTAATGCCGGCGTTCGTCTGCGCCAATGTTGATGAGGACACTTTTCATTCTTTCGGCAGCGATGAGGCCTCAAAGCAACTGATTGATTATGCAGCCACACACAATATGGAAGTAGTTCCGGTTTGCGCCAAGCTGGAAGACGAACTTGGTCAACTCGATCCGGAAGAAGCCAAATTATTTATGGAAGATGCCGGGATTAAAGAAACTGGACTCTCCAAGGTGATTCATACTGGATACCGGCTTTTAAATTATATCACTTTTTTTACTGCTGGAAAAATGGAAACCCGTGCCTGGACGATTATCGACGGAACGCCGGCGCCGCAGGCTTCAGGCAAAATTCATACCGACTTGTGCCGTGGATTTATTCGCATGGAAGTAGTTTCGTATGAAGATATGAAG
>JBAYVM010000171.1:0-6397 GCA_041674645.1 Victivallaceae bacterium
CACTATCGCGATAAAGGCGACATGTCGACATATGGCATGAAAAGTTACACTCTTGTCTTCAACGCCTGGCCCAAACATCTTCGTGGTGCAGAAAAGAAAAAGGCACACGAAACACCACCATCTGATGAACATATTGCCAGTCTGGTCAAAAATATTACCGTCGCTAAAAGTCCGGTAATTTATGACATCGAACATTGGCCGCTGGACATTCGAAAATCCGTAAAGACGGTCGCCGATGATGATATTTCGACCGCTTCTAATAAAGCCGTTGATGCCAGCATGGATAAAATGATTCATATTATTTCCGAGTCAAAGAAAGTTAATCCAAACGTGAAATACGGTTATTATGCCTGTGTGCCGTTACGGGAATATTGGACACCAGTAAAGAATAATCCTGAAAAGATGAAACAATGGCACGAGGCAAATGACTACTTGAAACCACTGGCAGACTCAGTTGATGTAATATGCCCTTCTCTGTATGCATTTTACGCTGACCATGACGGATGGGTGAAATATGCCAAAGCGAATATTGCAGAAGCCAAACGCCTGGCGAACGGCAAACCGGTGTATGCGTATCTCTGGCCGAAATATCACAATTCCAACAAAGAATCCGGGAAGAAATTCATTGATGGCAATTTCTGGAAACTCCAGCTTGAAACTGTATATAATTCCGGCATTGATGGCGTTATCATCTGGGACAGTCCGCTGGTGGTGAACAATCCTGCCGATAAAGTATGGAATCCTAACCGCGAGTGGTGGAAAGAAACGGTAAGTTTTCTAAAACGCATCAACAAACAACCGTAAAAGATGAATCGTAAACATTGGTTTTCTCAGAACACTGCGGCTTTATCTGTTGCAGTGTTCAAAAATTTAACTTTTGCTGCAAATCTGAATCGCTATTTCAATTTTTCTTTCAATCTGAGGTTTGACAGCCCTAAAAAAATAACTATAATAGCAATATGAACAAATTACCAGCACAAAAAGTCAATGGATTAATTGACGGCATTGCGGTGCTCCAGGAACTGGCGATGAGTCAGGAACCGGCATCAGGCAAGGTCATTGCCGAAAACCTTGGTCTGCCATCGGTGCGTGTTAACCGGCTGTTAAAAACACTGGCGTATCTCGGGCTGACGCACCGGAACGCTTCGCGAAAGTACAGCGTGGGTCCGGGAATGCACATTCTGGCGGCACAAAGTATGGTGGCATCTGGTTTGCTGAAACGGGCTATACCGTATTTAAAATTGCTCGGCGAATCAGGCATGGTAGTCGCCCTTGGCGTTTTGTGGAAAGATCAAGTCTGTTATCTGTTCCATAATTCCGGAAAGGTTGATTTTGCCGCTGGATTTGGTCAGATGCCGCTTTATCCGGCGCTGGATTCCAGTATCGGACTGGCATTGCTGGCTGACATGTCAACAGAAGCCGTAGAACAACACATTGGCAGTAACAATGTAAATAAGGAACTGCTCGAAAAATTGCGTCAAATAAAAAAACAAGAATACGCTTC
Organism: Victivallaceae bacterium; assembly: GCA_041674645.1. Taxonomy (GTDB): domain Bacteria; phylum Verrucomicrobiota; class Lentisphaeria; order Victivallales; family Victivallaceae; genus JBAYVM01. The sequence goes on from JBAYVM010000171.1 coordinate 1,505, forward strand.
TATTCAACATCAAGACCATATCAGCTTAGCGGTAACGATTGGCAAACCGGCTTATGCGGCAATCGCGGTTTCCGGAATGAAAAACTCCGAAGAAGAACAAAAATTCATCAAGCTGTTACGAAAGTATGCGGCAGAACTGTCAAAATAATTTTTATGCACTTAAAGTATCACGTTAAATAAAAACAACTGGAATCAATCTTTATGAGAACAATTACGCATCAGGCAGATTTCTGTGTAATCGGTGGCGGCCTGGCTGGAATGTGCGCGGCAATCGCGGCAGCCAGAAAAGGCATTAAAACGGTGCTCATGCACGACCGTCCGGTACTCGGCGGCAACGCTTCAAGCGAAATCCGGATGTGGGTTTGCGGAGCCCATGGCGAGAATAATCTTGAAACCGGCTTGATTGAAGAAATCCGGCTGGAAAATCTTTACCGTAACAATTATCCGAATTATTCGATTTGGGACAGTATCCTCTACGAAAAAGTGCGTTTTCAGGAAAACCTGACGCTGATATTGAACTGTTCCTGCAATCAGGCGGAAATGGATGGAAATAAAATAAAAAGCGTCACCGGCTGGCAGCTCACCGCGGAAACCTGGCATAAAGTTGAAGCCGGACTGTTCGCCGATTGTTCCGGAGACAGCATTCTCGCGCCGTTGACTGGAGCAGAATTCCGTTACGGTCGCGAAGCGCGCGGCGAGTTTAACGAGTCGATTGAACCGGAACAGGCGGACGACTGTACAATGGGAATGAGCTGTTTATTGCAAGCCCGCGAAACTGATTCGCCGCAAAAATTCATTGCTCCAGCCTGGGCACATAAATATTATTCCGATGCCGACCTGCCCAATCGTTCGCATCTGATACAAGGTAAACAGAATTTCTGGTGGCTGGAAATTGGCGGTCAACAAGATACCGTTCATGAAACCGAGGAAATTCGCGATGAATTGTTGAAAATAACGCTCGGCGTGTGGGATCATATTAAAAATCACGGCGACCACAACGCGGCAAACTGGACACTGGAATGGCTCGGCTTTCTGCCGGGAAAACGTGAAAGCCGCCGTTATGTCGGCGACCATATTATAACCCAGAACGATGTCTCCGCCGGTGGAAATTTTCCTGACATTATCGCTTACGGCGGCTGGAGCATGGACGACCATCACCCGGCAGGATTCCGACATCCGGGAGCGCCGACAATTTTTCACCCGGCGCCATCACCATACGGTATCCCATACCGGTCAATTTATTCCAAAAATATTGATAATCTGTTTTTCGCCGGCCGGAATATCAGCGCGACGCATGCCGCCATGAGTTCAACCAGAGTTATGGCCACCTGCGCCACGCTGGGTCAGGCAGCAGGAACCGCAGCAGCGCTGGCGGTGCAAAACAAGCTTTCTCCACGCGGAGTGTATGAACAAAAAATTGATGAACTGCAAGCCCTGTTGATGGATGCCGACTGCCGACTGCCAGGTTTCAGCAGAAAAATTTCCCGGACAGCCAGTGCGGCAAAATTAATTGCTTCCAGCGGCAATCCGGAATCATTGCGTAACGGTGTCGACCGTCCGGGCGGAGAAAATGCCAATTGCTGGGAAGGCAGCGAAAGCGATTGGGTGGAGTACCGTTTTGAGCAGCCGCAACCCATAAATCAGGTACGCATAGTTTTTGACAGCAATTTAAACCGCAATCTTTTGAATATGATTTCCTATTATCCGTTGAACATGCCACATTATTCGCCGCCGGACACGCTGGTGAAAAGTTTTCATCTTGAAGCGGAAAATGCTGACGGCTCGCTAACTGAATTGTTCCGCACGGACAATAATTATCAGCGGCTGAACAAAATTCCAGTTAACGGTCAGTTTGTCAGAATCCGGCTGTATCTTGATGAATTTTACAGCCCAGGTCACAAAAAAGTTTTTGCGTTTGATGTCAATTAGTTCGGCAAAACGGCGACACTGAAAAATTCACCGCGCTCCCGGCGTTCAGACTGGATTTTTCCCGCAGACAGGAGCGCGGAAAGATGTTGTTTCGCCGCGTCCGCATCTCTGCCGAGCGCCAGCTGAACATCTTCCAGCGTGCACGGGCGGCGGCTGACCAGTTCCATTACCAGCCGGTCAATGTCGTCCAGACTGATGGGTTCGCGCAGCGCAACGCTTTTATATTTGAACGGTCCGACCGCTTCCACCGGCACGACCGGTTCCAGGGCTTTAATGAAACGCAACGTATTTTCCGACGTCGAAGCTTTAATCCAGTCGACGCATCCCGGACGGTCAAGCGTATTCAATTGAACTTTTGCCGGTTTCACCGCGTTGACAATTTCCACAAACCGTTTAATGGATTCATCCGAATCATTCACGCCCGGAACGATAAAGATTTCCAGCCAGACTTCAGCCGTAGTGGTGCGGCAATATGCCACCAGCATCCGGATAAAAGCTTCAAAATCCAGTTCTTCCGCCGGCCGGTTGATTTTCTCAAATTCTTCTTCATTCGACGCGTCAAGCGACGGAACAACCAAATCCACATTCGCGATTTCCGCAAGCAATTTTTCATCGTCAAACAAGGTGGCATTGGTCAGCAGACACAATTTATATTGCGGATAATTAGTTTTCACAAAATCCACCACCTGTCCGATGCCGGAATGAAGCGTCGGCTCCCCTGCCCCGGAAAAAGTGATATAATCCAAAACCGGAGCTTTTTTCAGAAATTCATCAAGTTGACGAATTACTTCAGCGGTGGGAACGTATTCCTTGCGTTCTATCGTCAAAGCCGTAGTCGCCCCGGCTTCGCAATAAACGCAATTTAACGAACATGTTTTATGCTGCACCAGGTCAATTCCCAACGAAACGCCCAGTCTGCGGGAGGCAACCGGACCAAAAATGTATTGTCTTTTCATATTTTTACTTATTTGACTTCCAAGTTAACAAAACCCTGCTAAATTATAAGGACTTAATTTAGAATACAGAAGTTTCTGTCTTTTTCAATTATCAGTCATTATAATACAGGAATAAAATTATGATTTTGTGGCAGCATCTCTATTTGTTCGTGTTTCTTGCCGGAACTATTTTATGTTTGTGCCTGACTCCGGTTTTTCAAAAACTGGCGGAAGCGACCGACTTCATGGACCGCCCCAAAGATCAGTCGCACAAAGGTCACGGCAAAGCCACCCCGCTGCTCGGCGGCGCGGCCATGTTCACCTCCTGGATTCTGTGCATCATCGCCGGTTATATTGTAATCCGCACCTGCAATCCGGAAAAAATCTCGCTGGAACTGGCGGATAATATTTCCGGGTTAAATTATGTTTCCGGAAAACTGTTTTTCATTTGTCTCGGCGCATTGCTGGCAACCGTACTGGGATTGGTTGATGACCGTCTCACGCTCGGAGCCGGAATGAAATTCTTCGGTCAGTTCATTGTCGCCGCAATTGCCGTAACCTGGGGCGGAGTTCAAATCAGCGTTTTCTTCAATAATCCAATCATCATCTGGGGCATGTCTGTATTGTGGATTATGCTGATGATGAATGCAATAAATTTTTTCGACAATATGGACGGCCTGGCGGTTGGAACCATAACCATTGCCATGGCGTTGTTCACGGTTGTCGCCGCTATAAATCAGCAATACTTTATTGCCGCTCTCGGCGCACTGAGTTGCGGCGTAGGAGTTGGTTTCTGGTTCTACAATCACACTCCGGCAACTATTTTCATGGGCGATTCTGGTAGTCATTTCCTCGGCTACATGGCCGCAGTAATCGCCGCCAGCGTAACATTTTTCGACCGCACCTACTCCCTTTCCAGATTCCCGGTACTGGTGCCAATATTCATTTTGGCAGTTCCACTATTTGATTCGCTGGCTGTCGTCGTTATTCGCCTCCGCAATCATAAACCGATTTACATTGGCGACCATAACCATATTTCACACCGTTTTCTTAAAATGGGCATGAGCCGCAAACGGGCCGTGCAAATGGTGCATTTGATGGCGCTGATTCTTGGACTCAGCGTACTCCCGATTTTATGGGGAAAATTTGAAACGGCAGCGGTTATCACTGTTCAAGCCGGACTTATGTTGCTGATGATAAGCATGTTGCAATATTCCGTCTACGACAGCAAAAAGAATGAACCGGCGACACCGGTTCCGGTTGCCGAAACCGATAAGCCGAAACACAAAAAGAAACATAAAAAGAGCAAAACAACCGTTTAAACTCAAGCCGTTAAAATTCAGAATAAATCCTGATTTGATTCCGGATTTATTCTGTCTCCTGACTTCTACTTTGAAACTTAAACCTTTATCTTTTTACTTTTATCTTTCGTTTCTTATTTGATAAAACTGCGGAACGCTGACTCCTGACTCCTGACTTCTGTCTTCCTGACTCCTGCCTTCTATTATTTCTTTTTTGATTTTTCAATCCCGTTTTCAACTTTGTAAATCAGCCGTTCCAGATTCTTTTCCAAACCTTTAATCTTTTTGAGGTATCTTTTGCGTTCACGTTTCAACACATACCGTTGCAGCATATACATCGCAAACGGAAACAGCAGACCGAAGATAAAGAACAGTGCGCAAAACACCGTCAGCAACAAATTAAACTGCCGGCTGTATATTTCCTGAACTGACAACACCAGCGGATTCACCGCCGCGTCAGGATTGATAACTCCGGACAGTTGTGATTGATTAGCCAACAACTCGCTCAATATTTCCGGACGATGGTAAGAAAAGATGGACAACGCCATCACTACCGCGACTGCAAACAGTAACAGCAATTCGAAAATCGTAAATTTAATTTTTTTATTCATATAGCTTCCTTTCATTTATGTTTATAATTTCCCCTGACGCAGTAGACAATTTCTGTCTCCTGACTTCTGTCTTCTATCTCCTTTTTCAATTACCATATTGTGCCTGCTGCTCCGAGA
>JBAYVM010000172.1:0-6389 GCA_041674645.1 Victivallaceae bacterium
CAGGCGAAGACATTCGCTTTATTGCCAGAAGAATTGTTATTTTTGCTGCCGAAGATATTGGCAATGCTGATCCGCGAGCATTGACGCTCGCTGTAAGCGCCATGCAGGCGGTGGAAATGATTGGCATGCCGGAGGCGAGAATAATTTTGGCGCAAGCGGTGACGTATAATGCCACTGCACCAAAAAGTAATGCATCTTATTCCGCGGTAGAAAGCGCTTTGACTGACATTAAAACAGAACGTGTTCAGCCGGTTCCTGCCAGTTTACGCGATCCGCACTCCAGTGGCTCTGCACAAAACAAGAACGGCAAAGACTATAAGTATCCTCACAATTATGACGGCGGTTTCGTGGTGCAGGATTATCTTGGAGTGAATAAAGAATATTACACTCCGTGCGAAATCGGTTATGAGTTAAAAATCAAAGAAAGAATGGATTATTGGAAACAATGCCGGAGCCTCAAGGAGCATGGAAGCAATGAATAACTCCGGCAGCAAGCAATTATTGCGTGAAGAATTTCTGCAACGGCGCAGCGCCCTTGACACGGAATATCGTGCTCAGGCGGATGCCGCTATCTGCGGATTTCTGGAAAAGCTTCCTGAATGCGGGAACAGCTCTTCGATTGCCGCCTACATGACAGACGGCACAGAGCCTGACCTGCGGAATTTTATAAATTCCAGCCTTAAAAATGGGAAAAGAGTGTTTCTGCCGAAGTATTCGCCAAAATCTTTTGCTGGATACGAGATGGTGGAAATATTTAATTTAAATGAAGATGTTGTTCCAGGCAAATATGGCTTACTGGAACCACGAGCAGGCAATAGTGCCTCCGTGGAACAGTTAGGCGGATTTGTTTGGACGGTTCCAGGTGTGGCATTTGATTTGTCTGGTTATCGTCTTGGTAGAGGCAAAGGCGTTTATGACCGTCTGCTAGATCAAGTTTCCGGACAAATTATCGGCATTTTTTATGAATGCCAGAAAGTTGCCGCAGTTCCAGTACATAATCATGATCATAAATTAGGCATGGTTGTGACGGAGTGTGGCATCATAAGTTTCAAAAACTCAAAATAGAGGGGCAAAAGAATGATGACTAGTATTATTATCGGAATCGCCGGAGTAATCGGCGGGGTGATGTTCGCATTAATCATCCAAAAATTACAAAAAAATGCCGCAGGTAATGTCGCGGCAAAAATCAGAGAGGATGCGCTCAAAGAAGCAGAACACATTCAGCGTGAAGCAAAAGTAACGGCTAAAAGTGAACTGCTAAAAATGCGTGAAGAGTGTGAAGATGAATTAAAAGAACGGAGAAAAGAGCAACTTATTGTTGAGAAAAGACTTTCGCAACGGGAAGAAAATATTGAAAAAAAGAATGATGTCATTGAAACAAAGACCAAAGCAGTTGAACGCAAAGAAAAAGAAATAGACGCATTGCGTGAACGAGTTTCCAATCGTGAACAAGACTTGCAACGCAGCATTTCCAAGCAGATTGATGAGCTTGAACGTATTGCCATGTTGGACCGTGAAAGCGCAAAACAGATACTGTTGGAAAAACTTAAGAATGAAGTAAAAAATGAGTCAGGACTCGTTGTGCGTGATATTCTTGAAGAAGCCAAGCAAAAATCAGAGAAAGAAGCCAAGCGGATTCTTGCTTATGCTATTCAGCGCTATGCTTCCGATTGCACCTATGAGCGTACGACTGCAACCATTCCGTTGCCAAATGACGAAATGAAGGGACGTATCATCGGACGTGAAGGGCGCAATATCCGGGCGCTGGAAGCAGCTACCGGCGTCAGTATTTTGATTGACGACACGCCAGAAGCAGTCGTTATCTCCTGTTTTGACCCGGTGCGCAAAGAAGTCGCCCGTCAATTAATGGAAAGACTTATTTCTGACGGCAGAATCCATCCTACACGCATTGAAGAACTGGTCAAGAAAATAGCCAAAGAAATTGAAGATGATATTTACTCTGTCGGCGAAAACGCGGTTTTGGAAGCTGGCGTACAGGGCGTTTCTCCTCAGGTAATTAAACTACTGGGACGTCTGAAATATCGTTACAGTTTCTCACAAAACGTCTTGCAACATTCTTTGGAAACCGCTTACTTCATGGGCATGATTGCCTCTGAATTAGGACTCGACGAACAAAAAGCCAAGCGCATCGGCTTGTTCCATGACCTTGGCAAAGCGGTAGACCATGAAGTTGAAGGTTCTCATGCTCAAATAGGCGCAGATATTCTTCGTAAACATAATGAAGCAAAAGACGTTATTCACGCTGTTGCGGCGCATCATGGAGAAGAGGAAGCCATAAGCATGTACGATGTGCTCATCAGCGCTTGTGATGCCTTGAGCGCATCCCGCCCTGGCGCCAGAAGTGAAACTACCGAACTGTACCTGAAACGTTTGGAGCAACTTGAAACCATCGCGCATGAGTTCCAAGGTGTTGAATCGTGTTTCGCCTTGCAGGCTGGACGCGAAGTTCGGGTTATCATCAGTCCGGAAAAAATTTCCGAAGGTGAAGCGCAAATGCTCGCCAGAGAGATTTGTCAGCGGATAGAAAAAGAGATGAATTATCCAGGACAGATTAAAGTAACAATTATTCGTGAAACCAGATCTGTAGAATACGCAAAATAAATTTTGGCAGTATATGCATTGAAAACGTCGGCTTTTGCCGACGTTTTTTTTTGCAGTTATTTTGTACGACGGGTGTAAACGGAACCGATATTGTCAGAAAAATTAACCAGCATTATTGAGAACGGATTTTTTTTAAGAAATATTTCGCCTTTACCGTCAATGCCGCTATTGGCTTCTCCGGTGAACGGGCTCCAGCCGTCAGTTGACAACTTTCCGGCAATTTCAGACAGCGCCTGACTTGAACTGACAACCGTCTTGAATGAGCCGTACCAGGCATCGCGTTTGGGAAAATACATATACTTGACTGGCACGCCGTCGGCAGTCATCGGCAATTCTGACGGCCATTGGATATTTTCAGGAAATTTCTCCGGCAACTGCATGGAGAATTGAATTATCGGAAATCCTGTTCCCAGATAAACCAGCAACAGTCGCGTCTCCCGGCCGGAAGGATTTTTTATTTTTACTAAGATTGAATTGGAGTTAGCGGCAAATTCAGCGCCAGGAAATAATTTACGCAACAACTCCAGCAGTTCTTCCAGCCGCATATCAATCAAAGCCACCCGCAAAGAAAGTTGAACTTCATTAATCGTCACCGGTTCGACCATAATTTCTCTGGAACGCAAGGCATTTTCCGGGTCATTTGTTCCGCCGCCGCCTTTACCTGTGGAAGTTGGCCAAATGGAAAAAACATCCGCCTGGCAGAACCATGGCGTCAGACAAAGAGTGACGAAAAAGAAAAAATGACGAAAATTATTCATTTAACTTCCAGAGTTGAATATTTTTATTATCGTAATAATCAGGTATCAGTTTCACGCCGAAAACAAAGATTTGATACCACCACGGGAAAACCAGAGATTTACGTCCGGATTTCCATGATGCATAAAGTTTTTTAGCAAAATCTTCCGCTTTAACTCCGCTGCCAGCGGTTTCAGGAGGAACTCTACCGCCGGTTGATCTTCCGGAAAATCCGGTATTGATACGTCCAGGCATTACATTCAACACTTTGATGCCATATTTTTTGATTTCCGGCCGAAGCGAATCCGAAAAGGCGCAGACCCCAAATTTAGTTGCACAGTAAACTCCCATGCAAGGAACGTGAACTTTTCCGGCAACTGAAGCAATATTTATCACCGTTCCGTGTGATTTTTTCAATAATGGCAGAAATTTTTTCGTCAGTGCAACCAAGGCGAAAAAATTTAACTCAAAAACTTCCCGCAAATCATCTTCTGGAAGTTCTTCCCAAGTGGCGTAAGCACCTTTGCCGGCATTGTTGATTAGAATGTCGGCTCTGCCGAATTTCTTTTCTATTTCTTCCAAAATATGCTTTCTGCCCTTTTTCTTCGTCACATCCGCCTCAATCCACAGGTCGATGTCAATGTCCGGGCGAGTTCTCGACACGCCGGCAACTATAATGCCTTCCTGTTTGAACTTAATTGCGGCGGCTTTGCCCAGTCCGCTCGACACGCCGGTTATGACGGCCACTTTCTGCTGCATAAATACCTCCGTTAAACTTCTTTTTTTATCCATTGCCATGCCTCGTCTTTGTTGGCAACAGCAAAAAATTTAGCATTAAAAGGAACAATTGAGCTGACGATGGAAAACCAGATTTTTTCCCATGTTTTGTCGCCAATGATAGCAAAACGTTCAATACTATGAGCGTGGTGATAGATAAAACTCAAATCTTCTTTAAAAAACTTCAGTCCCGGCAGCTCAATGCCGGAAGCCTCAATAACGCATGAAATTCTTCCGCATTTTTCAATAGCGGCTTCAATAACCGACTTTCCATGTTCAAAATCTTTTAATTCCAGTTTTCCTGAAATCTTAAAAGCAACAATCGAAGGAACTCCTGTTGTAATTTCCTGTAACATCTCACACCTCGCTTGGTTATTGATTATTCTCCGTCATAAAAGGCTATTCCGGCATAACTGACGCAATGAGAAAAATCTCCCGTCAATTCCCCGGAAGTAGTATAGTCCACCAGTTCAGTTGAAATATTTTCTCCCTCAGCAGCTGATGTCGCCAGCATTGCCAGTAATATTTTTATCGGGCCGGCGCCGCATATTGTCGCCCCAGTTTGGCTTATATAACGATTGAATCCGTCAAAATCCCGGTCAAGAATAAATTTTATTGCCCCGAGATCAAGCTCCCGAAGTTTATTCTTTACGTCTCGTTCAAATGGCATATAGGAGAATGAGCGACCGTAATGAGTAAAATCTGAACTTATCACCCACAAAACATCCGGCTGCCACCAATTCCGTAAAATCTTTGCCACGGCATTTGCGCAGTCGTTGTCAATAAATCCGGCAATTAACGGAATTATTTCCAGCTGTCCGAAAAAATGTTGCAGCAACGGCAGCTCCACCTCCAGCGAATGTTCATATTGATGTGCTTCACGGATATTGTGAACCAACGGCCCTTCCTGATCGAGAATGTTTTTTACAGCTTCAGTATTAACCTGAACATCGCCGAGCGGTGTGCGATAGGAAGAAAATCCGGAGGCGGCGATGCCTTTGAACGGATAACGGTGAGAAGGCGCCAGAATCACCGCTTTTGAATATTTTCCTCCAGATGCCCGCAACAGTGTTTTCGCCGCAGTGCGCGCGGAAAAAACATATCCGGCATGGGGAAGAATCACCGCGCGGACATGACGTTGCGAAGCGGTTGTGGCGACGGCTTCCTCGTGTTCCAGTTTATTCAACATTGCCGTTAGAAGTTCCGGGCTTTTTTCATAAAACTGCCCGGCGACAAAAGGTTCCCGGATTTCCTGTTTCATCCTGCTGCCCTCCTTGCATTATTTATCATGCGTTAATTCTTCCGCAATCAGTTCCGCCTGCTTCAATACTGTTTCTGTTGCCAGCATTTGCATATCCGGCGGATAACCATACTTGCGCAAAATGCGTTTTACAATGACTTTCAGCTTAGCTTTCACGCTTTCCTTGATGGTCCAGTCAATTGACGCGTTCTCTTTAATTTTCTCATACAAGACAACCGCCAGTTCCCGCAGTTTGTCTTTTTCCATTACTTCTCTGGCGCTGTCGTTATTGGCTATGGCGGTGTAAAAAGCGTATTCATAATCAGACAAACCGATTTCCTTTGGCTCTTTGTCCATGCTTTGAATTTCCTTTGAAATTCCAATAAGTTCGTCAATGACTTCAGCGGCAGTCAGTATTTTATTATGGTATTTTTTTATCGAGTTTTCCAACATTTCCATCAGGGTTCTTCCCTGAATAAGATTCTTTTTGGTGCGAGTTTTGATTTCGTCATTGAGCAGTTTTTTCAGGACTTCCAAACCAATATTCTTATGTTCCATATTCTTTACTTCAAGCAGAAAATCTTCAGACAGAATGGAAATATCTGGTTTTTTGATGCCGGCAGCGTCGAAAACGTCAATGACTTTTTCAGTTACCAACGCCTGGTCAATGACTTGACGGATTGCGGTTTCTATTTCTTCGTCGGTTTTACCAGAACCTGAAATATCAAATTTTACCAGCCGCGATTTGACCGCCTGAAAGAACGCAACTTCATCCTTGACATCCATTGCCTGCTCATGCGGAATGGCAATGGAAAAAGCCTGGGACAGCGCGGTAACTTCATCAATAAACCGCTTCTTGCCATTATCCAAGCCAAGAATATGCTCTTCAGCGGCAAGAATGAGTGTCAGCTTTCTTCCTGTTGTGGCGTCAAAATATGCTTCATAACCGAAACCGTGAAACATCTGAGAAACTATTTCCAGTTTTTCCAGCATTAACCGGACTGCTTGTTCCTGA
>JBAYVM010000173.1:0-6387 GCA_041674645.1 Victivallaceae bacterium
CGGCGGCGGTGGCGAGCAACAGCCCGCAAGCCGCCTCAGCCAGCCGGACAAGCAGCAACGCGAACAACCAGACGACCGGCAGTTATAACATGTCTATGCCGAAAAATCCGTTCGGGCCCAGATTATCTCTGTCTATGCCGAAAAACCCGTTCGGCCCTCGCCTTTCACTGCGCGACCAGAATAATCCGTTCAATCCTCAACCGGCCGCCGCACCGACGCCAACCAGCAATACCGGCAACTCAGACGCACAATCCGAACAAGCGATGCGGAGTATTCAAAATTCCGCCAGTAAAATGTCCATCCCGGACAGCGTAAACGCCTTTAAAGGTTATGTTAATCTGCTGGAAAAGCAGATGCAGGATTAATACGCGCGCAGGATTTTGTCCCGAATCTCACGAATGAGAAGAAGCGGATAAGTTTAAAGCGAGAAAAGTTAATACTCTGAGTACATGACCCGCTTGCGTAAAAATCTTTTTCCCGGAATTTGAAGATGCGACTAAACTTTCTAAATTATGAGCGAACTCAACTCAAAAAAGTTCCCGGAGCGCCTCGTTTTTATGAATTTGTCTGAACCTGACCGGCTTCGCTGGAACTTCTGACGCGAAGCGTCTTTGGACTGCGGCGTCCCTGTGCCGCTTTGGCTTTTTTCCTATCCCTGCTTAATCTCAGACAAGAGTGTCTGAGTTTCCTTGAAACAACAAATTAGAATTGAATTCGCCTCAAGCTAAAATCCCCCAGGTCATGTGTTCAGAGTCTTGCGCTGGCGAAACTTCCGCTTGCGTCGCTTTGACTGAGATTTTTGTCACTAATCGCAAAAAATAAAGTTTCCAATGAAGCACACTGACTCGACGGCTTTTTCAGGGGGGAAACTGCGAAAAAAACGTTAGCGGGCAATCTCGTTGATAATCTGGAACACCATTTCTTTCTTAATCGGTTTGGAAACAAAATTGTCCATCCCGGCATTTACGCAGGCTTCTCTATCTTCTTTCATTGCGTTGGCGGTCATGGCAATAATCGGCACATGCCGTCCGGCGCCGGCGGCTTTTTCGTCTGCGCGAATTGCCATTGTGGCTTCAAGACCATTCATTTCCGGCATTTGAATATCCATAAAAATCATGTCATAATTTTTAGCGGCGGCTTTTTCCATTGCTTGTCGGCCGTTTTCAGCCACATCGACTTTTGCCTTTAATTTTTCCAGCAGTTTAACTACCAGCATCTGGTTAACTTTATTGTCTTCGGCCAGCAATATTTCCAAGTCTGGTCGAATAGATGCGGCATCGCTGTCAACGACCACTTTTGCCGCTTCCGCAACCTGATCTTCCTGCATTTTGAAAGGTATTGAAAACGAAAATTCACTGCCTTCACCGGGTTGGCTGTACAGGTTAATCGTCCCGCCCATCATCCGGACAATACTGTTGGAGATAGAAAGTCCCAGTCCGGTGCCGCCGTATTTTCTCGTAACCGAGCCATCAACTTGAACGAAGGCATCAAAAATGACTTTCTGCTTTTCGTCAGGAATCCCGATGCCGGTATCTTTTACTAAAAATTTAACGATGACTTTATTTCGTTCTTCCATTCCCAGCGTAATCGAGAGTTCAACAAATCCATCATGGGTAAATTTAATCGCATTGGAAACGAGATTAATCAGCACCTGATTAAGTTTGAACGCATCGCCGACAAGCCGTCGTGGTATTTTCTCATCAATACTCCACTTAAATTTAATTCCCGCCTGTTCCGCCCGCAATGACAATGATTTCAGCAATGCGGAAGACGATTCAACAATATCAAATGGTTGTTCTTCAAGTTCAAGCCTGCCCGCTTCAATTTTTGACAGGTCGAGAATTTCATTGATAATTGTCAGTAATGAATATGATGAGTCAATCACAATTTTGACTAATTCCTGACGTTCATTTTCGGTAGTCGATTCTTTCAGCAGTTCTGACATGCCGATAATTCCATTCAGCGGAGTCCGGAGTTCATGGCTCATATTAGCCAAAAACAGACTTTTCGCGTCATTGGCTGATTCCGCCAGCTCTTTAGACTGTTTCAACTCTTTCTCCACGTCTATGCGCCGCATTATTTCCTGTTCCAAACGTGAATTTTTCGCCTCGACAATCTTTTTCCTGACCAATTCATCATTCAACCGGTTTTTCAGCACCTGGTTTCTAATAAAATTCATAATCAGAAATACTGCGCCGATAATAATTACCGTCAACAGCACAAACAGCAGTATCGCAATTTGATAGTGCTGAGCATAAGACGTCACATTTTTTCTAGGTGAAATATAGATGTAATTGAACGGGCTGTAGCCGACCGGCTGTTTTATCGCCAGAAATTCGCAGTTGTTTAAATCTTCATCTTCACCAATACGGAACCGTCCATTTTCGGATACTTTCACCGGCACAACTTTACTCTGATTCAAGTCGCGAAGAAATTTACGATCAAACTTCCAACCCGATTTTCCACCGACAGAATATAACATTTCTCTGCGGTAAGTAAGCGCATTGACGCAGGAATTTGTCAGCTCCGCTCTGGTAAGTTTTATAAATTTTTTATAAATCAAATCCCATGATGGGAATGCCACCAACATTCCGACAAAACGGTCTCCGGCGTAACATGGAACTTTAAACACTACTTCAGAAGTGAAACTGGACTGTTCCGGCAGTAATTCAGAAAATGTATTTTTATGTTTGAACATAAAACGCCAACTGCCATCACTTGGAACCATCGGCAATCCACCGGTGTCAACCACGCTGTCGCCATTGGTATCCAACAATACCAGGCGCAAATAAATACTTTCACTATTCTGCTTCTGTGATTCGATAAATTTTAACAACAGATTTTGCAGTTTGCCCTTGCTCAATTCCATTTGCCGGTAAGAACTATTCTGGTTTTTACTTACAAAATAGAATTCCAGTGTTTTATCTTCCGCCAACGCTTCCAGGTCGTTTTTGCGCTCGGACAGGAAATAACTTATCATCATTGCCTGTTTTTGAGTATCAACATTCAGTTGCTCATAGGCTTTTTCCTGTACCTCAAACTGGGAAAAATAGATGTAAGCAAAAAGTACAATGAAGAAAAAAATCAGTGAGGTGACAGTTACAACTGACACCGCACGTTTAAAGATTGTAAAAAAAGTACTCATATATCAAAATTATATTAAATAACCGCTTGCAAAATATTAACCGGTATATACTATATAGCGTTTCTCTATCAAGGTAAAATCTTATAATCGTTTTTTATAGCATAATTCACCATATAACAATAATTTACTACATAAAATATGAAAAAAAATACGCTTACAATCGGCATTCTCGGCGGCATGGGCCCCGCAGCAACCGTCGATTTGTTTAAAAAGATAGTTTACAGCACTCAGGCCCGCAAGGATCAGGAGCATTTACGCGTTGTTATTGACAACAACCCGCATATTCCAGATCGCACCGCCGCGCTTTACGGCAAAGGCGAAGATCCGACGCCCGCAATGCTGGCATCCGCCCGCGGACTGGAAGAATCCGGCGCGGACTTCCTCGTTATCGCCTGCAATACCGCGCACATCTTTGTTGAAGAACTTGAAAAAAATCTGAACATTCCGGTGCTTAATATAATCAGTTCTACGACCGCTTATGTCGCAAAACATTTTCCAAAAATCAAGAAAGCCGGCTTGCTGGCCACAACCGCCACAATAAAAGCCGGCGAATACCACAGTGGTCTGGGCACACACGGCATAACCCTGCTAACGCTGAACGAACACGACCAGGAGCAGTTAATCATGAAGGCCATTTTCGGCGAAGAGGGTTTGAAAGCCGGTTTTACGACTGGAATCACGCACCGTATTCTGACGGAGGCCGGAACAAAATTGCAAGCGGCCGGGGCGGAAATACTGATTATGGGTTGCACGGAAATTCCGCTGGCAATGTTGCAATCAGATTTCAACGTTCCGCTGCTCGACCCGAACACCATTCTGGCTGAAGCCGCCATCAGAAGAGCGCGACATCAGCCAGAGGCATAAAATTACAAGGTCTTATTAGTAAACAATGCACCACTTTGCAGGAATTCATTCCCTGTCTTCTTTTTTTTCTATAAAATTAAACGTAAGGCAAATAAAGACAACGAACAGCCAATAACAACCCATCGTTATAGCTGAACCATAGATCATTTCCCTGTTCCATTTCATTTGCGGTGGCACAAAATGCAACAAGCAGAGATAGGTTAAAACCACCCCTATCAAATACTCAACTGCTGTTATAATTATTAAATCCATTAACGGTAACGGCTTTTTGCTTTTTAAATTCCATGGCAACGCTATCACAATTTCAACATTTTTGTAATGATTTGAAATTATACAGTAAGGAACAAACAGCAAAGCAAATAATGTTATTGGGAAAAAACTGTACCCCCATTGCAAGAATTCTCTCATCTCAAATTCAGGGTCGTGATGCAAACACATCCACCCGGTAAAACCATGATAGCAGAGACAAAAAAGAACCAGCCACACGATAAGGAAATGCAGCCATAAAGCAATCAACATGAGAAAGATATTTCGGTTTTCATTTTTTGAAACATAGGAATTAATTATAGCCAATAGTCCGATAATAATAACCAAGACAAGTGGGATCCAATAAAATTCAGCCACCAGCCTGGTAATTACTGGCATTGTCGCCATCCAATCATCATTTCCGCTAGCCCTTCTGAAAACATCGTAAGTCACACAGCTCGCAATAAACATGAAATACGAAAAAAATAAAGATGAGATAAAAACAAGCGTTCTTAGCAAGCTAATCATAAAGACATTTCCTGATTTTACGTTACATACTTTATAAGTTTAACTAATCTACATTTTTGTTAAATCACTCAGCGCGTCAAACTATTTTTTTAACAGCGCTATCAATACCAGTACCATTTTCGGACTTGACAGTTTCGCTTGAGCGTTGATAATGCTCAAATATTCAGCCGGGCTGACAAATGCCGGTTTAAAATCAACCAATCCGGTTACATTCAACTGCCGTCCCTGACGCGTAACCTCAACTTTAACCTCTCCGCCATCGCCAGGATATTGCCAGCAATATGATTCCGGCATCAATTTCACTTCCAACGGACAATCCGGCAACTCAATTTGATAATTCATTCTGTCCTTGACCAGACCATTCTGCAGGAATGGATTTTTTCGTCCGTCCGCTCCGGTATGAAGCAAATCAGCCATAAAACTGCCGGGCAGTTTAAAGTACAAAAATCCTGTTTCCTTGACCGCAAAGTCAGGAATCGTAACCTCAAATGATTCTTTGCCGGGATAATGTTTAAAATCTGTTTGCAATGAGCCCGCCGCTACCGCCGATTGCGCAATATCCGACACGATTTTCTGAAAATAGCGTTTCAACTCTTCCGGAGTCATTTCTGCGAACATCCGGTTGCGACTTTCAAATTCCCGACCGTAATACTGGCGTAAAACGGTAATAACCGCCGCGCCGTTCCCGTCCAACTTTATTCGGCAAGTCATCTCCGAGCCAGTCTGCAAAGCTTTTTGCGCTGCAATTTTGAAAATTTTGCCGGAAGTCAACTCCAGGGCGCACCGGTCTTCATGATTCACCGCACCGGGTTCCGCGTACTGGCTGGTATCATTCAAGTAAACAATCCGGTCGCCGAGCTTCACCTGCACCAGAATCTCATCAAATACCTGCTGCGGATAATTTTTCAATGGTTGTTCCAGTTCTTTTATCGCGCTTTGACTGGAAACCGCCACTGGTTCAGCTGCAAGCCCCGCCCCGAACAGCAACGCGTGAAGCAGAATCGCCCGATCGACGCTGTTGCCGTAACGTTCAGCCAGCGTAACATCCGCCGCCGTCATCAGCGCAAGCGGCAAATCATTCAAGCCCGGCCCGGCAGGACGAATATTTTCAGCAACAAAATCACGAATAATCCGCAGTTTTTTGAGTGGTTCAACCACGCCATCAGTAAGTTTTTTCCCCATTTGAGTCGCTTGCGGCTGATTCAATGCCGCCTGCATAAAGGCTTTATTGATTTCAGCGCCATACTGCACCCAATCGCCATTGGAGGCGAAAACCGAGGGAACAAACGTCCAGATTGGCGGAGTTCCAGGTTCATTGGGCACTGCGGAACAATTTTTCACTCTCCAGCCGATTCCATTTTCAACGGGCAGTTTTATATTGTCAGTCGTCTTGGAAACTTTCAAGTTTTTCAAATCTCCTGAAATAATCTTGATAGTTTTACTCAATATTGGATTAGCTTCCTGAAAAATTCCAGTCACGCTGAAAAACGGACGTTGCGTAAACTCTTTCCGGATAGTGTATTGAAGTTCACTGCCAATTGTAACGCCCGGCAGGCTGACCACCATTATTTTTTCCGCCGGATAACGCGGCGCCGAACCCACCC
>JBAYVM010000174.1:0-6380 GCA_041674645.1 Victivallaceae bacterium
CTGATTCGGACAATCGTTGTTCAATCCAGGTGACCGGCAGCGTCAGTGAAGTATCCTGACTTTGCAAACGACGTGTGAGTTCAGCGACAAAAGAGCTGACCATCGGGGGATTGGATCTGGCCATGTCGGCGACCACGAGAATTAGACTTTTTGGATCTTTCGCGACGAGCTCGGTCATTCGATCCGCCCAATAGATGGCGCGAATTCGATCTTTCCGGTCATCGGCAATCCGGGCGGCAACCCGGCGGAGATTCTCAATCAGAGCCAGACGCAACATGATTGGAATTGCCCAAAGTTCACCCAGTTTCAGGGGCGTTACCGACTGGTAGGCAGATACAAAAATGCTGAGGTTTTCCGGATCCACCCGGCCATCGCCATGCGAGATTGCCTCCAGAGCAATGTCATACACTCGCGGAAGCCCCGTCGATGGCCCGTTCAACAAGCGCGGCAGTTCGCGGCTGTAACCTTTTGGCAAGTGTCGCTTCGCTGTCCGTATTTGCTCCTCAATCAAATAGAAATTATCGAGCAGCCAGTCTCCTGCCGGAGCTATCCGCCGATCCGCCTTGATATCATCTGTCAGTAAATTATGGACTTCAAGCAGGAGATTTTCATTTTCTGACAGCCGCGCCAGCAACAAATCCCGCGGTTTTCCGGATTCCAACTGATGCATATCCGCAAGGATTTTGCCATGCTTTTTCATCTGATCGGCGCTGAACAGTTCTGCGCGAAGCGGCAGTTCATCGGCGGGATAATTTTGCGTCAAATTATTTCCACAAATACGCGCCCATATACTGAAAAATTTTTCTCGAACGGTTTGGATGCTTAATCTCATTTCTGCTGTCTCCTTCTGCCATATTCAGTAGCGTGTTGCATACATATCAAAAGAAAAGCCAATCCCCGGAGTGCAGATTTTTTAATTTCAGGTTAATGATTCCTGGTTATTTAACTTTGCACAAAAAAGCTTAACGTTGTGTGGACTGGCAATGTTTTAATTTGAGTAAATTCAATAACTGAATCTACATGTCTTCGGTTGAATTTACAAGTTTTTAGTTCTTTCGCCCGAAAGCATCATTTCTGACGCCGACAGCTAAGATTAACTTCATAAGCAAGCCGCAATCATTTAAATTGCCAGAAATTATCTTTACGCAAAATTTTCAGCGAAAAATATTTTCTCTTCATTGACATACCTTGTCTGCCGATGTACAATTAATACATAGACAGGCGATGCATAATAACAACAGGAGAGAAAAAATGGCTATCAACAGTGACATGATGCGGGGAGTGGCGGAGCCGATTATTTTGAAACTGCTCAATTACAAAAAAATGTATGGTTATGAGATCATCAAAGTAGTCAATGAAAAAACCGATAACGCTTTTCAGTGGAAAGAAGGCACGCTCTATCCATGTTTGCACCGGCTGGAAGCCAGCGGCCTGATTGAAAGCGAATGGCAGACCGCGGAAAGCGGCAAACCCCGGAAATATTACACCCTGACGAAAAAAGGCATGGCGGAAATGGCGGCGAAAGTCGAAGAATGGTCGCATTTCTCCAAAACCGTCAATGTGTTGCTGTTCGCTTAAATTTCAGGGAGTAATTTATTATGGACAAATTGAATCAAGCGCTGGATTTGTTTACGGAAGGACTGCGTTCCGACCCGGAAGTCCGGCTGGACATTCGCCGGGAACTGCAATCCCATCTTGAAGAAAAAATCGCCGAGGAAACCATCGCCGGTCATTCTGACGAAGAAAGCCTTGAACTGGCGTTGAAAACTTTCGGTTCGCCAGTGGAAGTCGCCGACGACCTCGCCGATGCCAACCGGCAGCGCATGAAATTTCGCGCCAGAATGCGCCTGCTCGCCGGAACGCTGTTGATTCCCGCTGTAATCATCTGCGCGATATTCTCGTTGAATGTTGGCTCCAGTTTCAATTTTTTAGGGTCAATTTTCTCTGTAGGAGAAGCATCTACTTTGAATAAAGTGGGAAAAATATTCTCTTTCAATATTTTTCCGCGTTATACTCCGGAGCAGCAGTTTATTCTCTACGGCGACCACACTAAAAAAACTAATGCTGAACGGCAAAAGGCCATCTGGGATAAATTTCCGGACAACAAAATTTACGCGGCAAATTATATTACTTCACTTATGGGCAGCTGGTCTTATGACGGCAAAAATCGGGATTTTGTGCTTTCAGAAATCGGACGGGCGGAACGACTTGACCCGGACAATGCGCTGTATAATTATCTTGCTGCTGGGATTATGCTGAAAGCCGCGTGTAAAGAAATTGCGTTGCCGCAGAAAGACCGAAAAATACAAACTCAGTACCGCATTGAAATCAAAGACCGTGCGTTACTGGAAAAGGCCATGCGCGAATATCTGATTGGAGTTAATAAAAAATATTGTTCTTCATATACTAAAGATCTTTTGAAGCAGAGATTGCAAATCATTGGCAGAGCGGATTCACTTGGTGGACAGCTTGAACAGATAAGCGTTGCCGCAGGAACTATTTTGCCGAATTTGAGCTTTTACAGATCCATGAGCATAATAATGCCGGAATATGCAGGATTTTTAATTAAGGAAGGCAAAAAGCAGGAAGCGTTGCAATACCTAAATACCTGGCAGCAATTTATCCGGCATATAAATTCGGATGGCGATTATTTGATTGGGGTGTTAGTCACCGCCGCCATTGCC
Organism: Victivallaceae bacterium; assembly: GCA_041674645.1. Taxonomy (GTDB): domain Bacteria; phylum Verrucomicrobiota; class Lentisphaeria; order Victivallales; family Victivallaceae; genus JBAYVM01. The sequence continues at coordinate 2,685 of JBAYVM010000174.1, forward strand.
CGCATAGATATGGAAAAACTGCCGCCGTTATATGAAAAACTCGGAATGGCAAAGACCGCGAAAAAAGTTGTGAAAGACGCTGAACTTTTATATGCGCCGGTAAAGGAATTTAAGGAAAAAGTAAGGCTGTTTAAGTTCAAGCCAGCCGTTAATTATGGTGGCGGTGCGTTGACTAACGTGTTATTACCAGGTTTGGGACGCGAATTTACCAATGAAGAACTGGCGCCGGAACGCCATGTGGAATATGTTTTCTGCCAGAAAATAACGCTGGCAGTTATTAATCTGCTATTGCTCATCGGTATAATTTTTGCTACTGGAACTGCGTTGTATTGGCGGTTGCGCAGTGGCAGCCGGTTGTTATTACTGACTCCGCCGCCGCGAACAATGCTGAAAATAATGAGTTTAAGTATTATTCTGCCGGGCATCATCTATTTTGCGCTAACGCAAATCGAACCGCTCAGCGGGTACAATTTTGGCATTACATTTAATTTTCCTCGCTTCATTGCACAAATGTCCCTGTTGTTATTATTCATTCCGGCAATTGTCATGATACTTACCGGTAGGTATGTTGCTACGCGTTGCCGCGAACTGGGAGTTGAAATTCCGCCGCCGTCAGGCAAATTTCAGAAAATATTAGCAATGGTTGGTTTAGCGGTGCTGGTTATCATGGCGTTCACGCCGTTGTTTATCAAACCGCCTTACTTCATAAATTCTCCGGCTATATTTGTTTTGTCAGCCGGTGGCGTTATTCTGGCAGGCTGGATTATATTGCGAATCGCACATTTGGTATCAATAATATTCTCAGGCAAAAAATACAATGTTTATTACGGCGCGGTTGCCCGAATGGTGGCGTTGACGTTGGCGCTGGCGGTACTGGTTACGACTTGCATTTTCCGTCCTATTCTTGACTGGCGTGAGACAAAATTTATCCAAGCGGACAAACTTATCTTCGGTTCGGCAGAAAGTTTTACCCGGGTCGAGAATGATGTGATAAGAGAGTTGAAAAATAAAATGGACCAGGCGTTGAACAAAATCCAACCAACGCCATGACAGATCATTCACGGTTTCAACATGGAGACCAGACTACTAAACCCGGAGCCGCAAGGCTCTGGGTTTGACATATTCGACTTAGCTGTAGTCTGAGTTATCCACAACAACATTAAACTCAAAGATTATTTAATAATAAAGTTAAACATAATTGACAAATAACTATATAATGGTAAATTTACTTTGCATTAATTATTTAAATGGAGGTTTATTATGGGGCAAAACAAAACAGCGCTTTTCCCTAAAACTATATCAATACTTGAAACGTTTGGCGAAAATATTCGACTGGCCCGGCTCCGGCGTAACATCTCTTCGGTCCTTCAAGCTGAACGTGCCGGCATCAGCCGTCCGACGCTGACCATGATAGAGAAAGGCGCACCAACTGTATCGCTAGGGAGTTATGTACAGGTTCTGGTGGCTTTAGGCATGGAGAAAGATATCTTGAAAGTTGCCGCCGATGATGAACTCGGGCGGAAACTTCAGGACTTAAACTTGCCGGTTCGCCAGCGGGCTCCCCGGAAAGGTAAATTATGAGTAATGAATCAAAAACAATTTATGTTTATGCCAACTGGTCGGATTTGGAAACTACAGTTATAATGGGTTACTTAAATGCGCAGTCAATTCGAGGCAAAGAGATTTTTTCTTTTGAGTTTGCTCCCGACTGGCTGAATTTAAGATCGGCGCGAATGCTTGACCCTGATTTACAATTTTATTCCGGCAGGCAATATGCAGATTCCGGTAAAAGTAATTTCGGAATATTTCTGGATTCTTCTCCTGACCGTTGGGGACGTCAACTCATGCGGCGGCGTGAAGCAATCAGAGCCCGCCGGGAAGACCGACAGGTTCGGCAATTGCTGGAGTCGGATTATCTGCTGGAAGTTAACGATACGACCAGAATGGGCGCGCTTCGTTTCAAGTTGGATGAATCCGGTGATTTTATCAATCATGATTCAGAGTTGCCTGCTCCGCCATGGACTTCTTTACGCGAGTTGGAGGAGGCATGTCGTCATTATGAGGAAGAAAATCCATCAGATGAGCACAAAAAGTGGCTTGCCATGCTATTGGCTCCTGGTTCATCGCTGGGTGGCGCGCGGCCTAAAGCCAATGTCATGGATAATGACGGCAATCTATGGATTGCCAAATTTCCAAGCCGGTCAGATTTGGTTAATACCGGAGCATGGGAAATGGTTGCCCATGAATTAGCCAGCCAGGCTGGATTGAAGATGCCGGACTGTAGAATCGAGCAATTTTCCAGGCATGGCAGTACCTTTTTGACTAAACGCTTCGATCGTGAAGCTGATAAACGCATTCATTTTGCTTCGGCAATGACGTTGTTGGGGCGCACCGATGGAGATAATTATGCAATGGGATGCAGTTACCTTGATCTGGCGCAATTCATCATCCAGTACGGTGCTATGCCCAATGAGGATTTAGAAGAATTATGGAAGCGTATTGTTTTCAGTATCGCCATTTCCAATACTGACGATCATCTGCGGAATCATGGTTTTTTGCTGACCCGGCAAGGCTGGATACTTTCTCCGGCCTATGACATTAACCCAACCCCGCACGGCAGCGGTCTGTCACTGAACATTACTGCCGATGATAATTCTCTGGACTTTGAACTGGCGTTGTCGGTAGCTCAACAATTTCGAGTAAAAATGCCCAAGGCGCAAGAAATTATTACGGGAATCAAGAAAGTTGTCAGCCATTGGCATGAGATTGTGCTGAAATTGAAAATACCACGCACCGAGATTGAGAGCATGACCCCGGCCTTCCATGATTAAACATTTTAGCGTAAGTTAAGCGGAACTTGCAGGTTGTATCTACAAGCCATGAGCACATGACCCGCTTGCGTTAAAATCTTTTTCCCGGGATTTGAAGATGCGACTAAACCTTCTAAATTATGAGCGAACTCAACTCAAAAAAGTTCCCGGTGCGCCTCTTTTTTATGAATGTATGAACCTAACCGGCTTCGCTGGAACTTCTGACGCGAAGCGTCTTTGGACAGCGGTGTCCCGTGCCGCTTTGGCTTTTTACATATTTCTGCTTAATCTCAGACAAGAGCGTCTGAGTTACATTGAAACAACAAATTAGAAATGAATTCGTCTCAAGCTAAAATCCCCCAGGTCATGTGTTCAGTGACTGGCGGGAGACAAAATTTATCCAAGCGGACAAACTTATCTTCGGTTCGGCAGAAAGTTTTACCCGGGTTGAAAATGATGTGATAAGAGAGCTGAAAAATAAAATTGACCAGGCGTTGAACAAAATCCAACCAACGCCATGATGCAAAAAAAAGCTGCCGTTCAATTGAACACACATGTTTGCTCAATACCTGAGGACTACTTATGTACGCCAAGCTCCTCACTACGGCAGAAAACAGTATGAATTTATAACTGAGCAGAGTTATAATATTTTGCATAAAAACAAGATGGAGAATAATAATTGTAAGCGTTTTGCAAAATTTTCCGGTATATGATATATTCTGCTACAAAGGATGGACGATGCTAGTTCGGGCACAATGTTGAGCTTTGCGACTGGATGCCCACATAACGTTGGAGTAAGAATAATGAGACTATTTACAGCAATTGCAGTTTTGACGACTCTTGCCGCGGCGACATCAACTAACGGTCAACCAAACGCCACGGATAA
>JBAYVM010000175.1:0-6345 GCA_041674645.1 Victivallaceae bacterium
AAAAACGGCACGTCGGCGCCGATGGCAACCGCCAGCTTTGCGAGTTCTGACGGTGAAAGTTTGCGGTAGTGATTGTTAAGCAGATTCAGAACCGCGGCGGCGTCGCTGCTGCCGCCGCCCATGCCGGCGGCGACGGGAATATGTTTGTCAATATGGATTTTCCAGCCCGGCGAAATTCCGGTTTTTTCGGCGTAGGCGTTTGCGGCTTGCGCACAAATATTGTCCTTGCCGCTTGGAACGGATTCATCTGAACAATCAACGCTGACGCCGTTATCCAGCGAAAATTCCAGCGTGATGGTGTCGGATGGGGTTTTTAGCGGCACAAATAAAGTGTTGAGTTCGTGATAGCCGTCAGCTCTGCGCCCGGTTACTTTGAGCAGCAGATTGATTTTTGACGGCGTATTTAGAATTAATTTTTGCATTGATTGTCAGGAAAATTTGAACCCGTAGTGGTCATTGTATTCTTTAATTTCTTTCGTGATGTCAATGGCGAGTTTCAGCGCCCGCAGTCCGTCTTCGCCTGGAACTTTCGCTTCGAAAACTTTGCCGTTCTGTTGTTTGGTCATATTTACCGCGTGAATGAAATCTTCCAGTTCCGCCGCCAGCGCGTTCTTTTCGTCCAGGTTTATGTCTTTCCTGGCGAGGCCGATGCGATTTTTCTTCAAGACCATTCCGGTATGTTTGCCGTAGTCCATGGAAATGTAGCAATCTTCCTGGAACACGCGGAAACGGCGCATGGATTCCTGGCTGACCCGGCTGGCGGTCATATTCGCCGCGCTGCCGTTTTTGAACTTGATTCTGACGCTGACAATGTCTTCCGTTTTGCTCAGCACGGGAATGCCGATGGCGTCAATGCGTTCAATATCGCTGTCGACCATTTTCAACACCAGGTCAATGTCATGAATCATCATGTCGAGGACAACGCTGACTTCAGTTCCGCGGCGGTGTTGGCCGGGCCGGGCAGGGGGATATGAACAGAGGCGGTGCGCTTCGATAAAACGGGTATTGGCGGCGTGTTTTTCCAGAAAATCCATGGCAGGATTGAAACGTTCAACATGCCCGACCGCGAGCACCAGGTTTCTTTTTTTTGCTTCTTTGACCATATCTTCAGCTTCGCTGAGTTCCGCCGCGATGGGTTTTTCCACCAGAATATGTTTATTCATTTTCAGTAGCGGCATGGTGCTGTGATGGTGGAAAGTTGCTGGAACCGCCACGCTTAACGCTTCACATTGTTCCGCCAGCTCCTCCGGAGAATCAAAAACTTTCAGATTAAATTCCCGTCCGACATTTTCGGCAGTTTCTCTGGTCACATCGTAAATTCCGACCAGGTCAGCGTTTTCGCTCAAATTGTAAAGCCGCGCATGATGTCTGCCCAGCGCTCCAACGCCGATTACTCCCACTTTCAACTTAGTATCATTTTCCATAGTCAGTAGCGCCTTTATATTGTTAGCTGGCAACGCGAAAAACTATTCCGCCGGATGCCGTTTTTATTTTTTTGTCGGATAATATACAGGGTTTTAACAAAAAGTCAGCATTATCAGTAAAAATAATGCTTTCAAGTTTGATTTAAGGGGCGATGAAAGATTATATTTCTTAATGTTTAATATAAAAATATATCCGGACGTGTCCGGAAAACTCTGAAAGGATGACAGGCGTAATATGGAATCTGCATACAAATATAAACGGGTCTTGCTGAAAATCAGTGGTGAAGCGTTAAAAGGCAATCTGCCGCACGGATATTCCGCTGACGCGGTGGCATCGGTGGTTGAACGCGTTAAAAGCGTTATTGACGCCGGCATTGAAGTTGCGCTGGTGGTGGGCGCGGGCAATATCTGGCGCGGCATTAACGGAACCGGCGATGGCATGGACCGGGTTCACGCCGATTATATGGGAATGTTGGCCACCGTGATGAACGCTTTGTGCCTGAAAGACGCTTTTGATGCCGCCGGGCTGAGCGCCGAGGTGCAGTGTTCAATCCAGATGGAACCGATTGCGCCGCGCTTCAACCGGGATAACGCAATTAAAGCGCTGGAGTCCGGGAAAGTGGTGATTTTTGCCGGCGGCACCGGCAGTCCGTTTTTCACCACCGACACGACGGCGACGCTGCGGGCGCTGGAAGTGGATTGTGAAGCCGTGCTGAAAGCCACCAAAGTTGACGGGATTTATTCCGCCGATCCGTTCAAAGATCCGACTGCCACCCGGTTCGAAACTATTTCTTATGAAGAAGCTTTGAGCATGAAACTGGCGATTATGGATTCCACGGCATTTTCCATGTGCCGGGATAATAACTTGCCGATAATTGTTTTCAACTTTTCCGATCCGGACAGCATGGACCGGGTGTTGCGCGGCGACACCGGTGCGGCAACCGTAGTTTGTTGAAACAGGAAATAACACTTATGAAAATTCACCCGACCGCAATCGTTTCTGCCGGAGCCACGCTCGGCAAAGATATTGAAATCGGTCCGTATGCCGTCATTGAAGACAACGTGGTCATCGGCGACGGCTGTTACATTGACGCGCATGTCAAAATTTCTCGCTATACAACTGTCGGGCCGCGCTGCCGCTTTTATTACGGCGCGCTGGTGGGCGAAGAACCGCAAGATCACCGCTTCAAGCCGGGCATCATTTCTTACACCGAAATCGGTTCGGATACTGTTATCCGGGAATATGTTACTATTCACCGTTCGCCGTTTGAAGGACAGAAAACCATTGTTGGCAGTCACAGTTTGTTGATGGCGTTTGTTCACGTCGGACATGACGCGATAATCGGTAATCAGGTCACCATTGCCAACCATACCGCGATTTCCGGGCATGTGGTAATTGAAGATGGCGCGGTGCTTAGCGGTTATGTGCTGATTCATCAATTCTGCCGGATTGGCAGCCTGGCGATGATTGGCGGCAGAACGATTATTACTCAGGACATTCCGCCGTTCTGCATGTTGGCGGAGAATGAATTTATCTGCGGCCCCAATACCGTCGGACTGCGTCGCGCCGGATTTGACAGTTCCCGCCGCGCCGCCATTCGCAAAGCGATTAAAATATTTTTCTTCCACGGCTTGAACTCGAAAAACGCGTTTGAAGAAATTGCCAAAGAACCATCCACCCCGGAAACAGAACATTTTGTCAATTTCATCAAAGCTTCCAGTCGCGGCATGATGTCCGGCGATCCCGATATGGTGTTCAAACGCGACCTGGACATCGAACTACCGGAATAAAAAACGGTGTTTTGGGGCAGTGAAACCGCAATGCTTAAGATGCTAAAGCATTTTGCTTGACTTTTTTGATTTTGATAATAATATTCTCATTACTACAGAATTTGCCGGAAATTAAAAATTACATCGTTCGAGATGTTGTTGCTGGAGGCAAAAATGAGCAGGAATGTATTGATTACCGGGGCATCGTCCGGGATTGGTGAAGCGACCGGGCTTAAGTTGCTGGCGGAAGGCTGGAATGTTTATGCCACTGCGCGGCGAGCTTCGAGACTCAATGAATTGAGCGCTAAAGGCGCGAAAAGCATTGTCATGGATTTGACCGATGAACACTCTGTCCAAGCCGGAATTGACCGCGTTTTGCAAGACGCCGGAACCATTGACGTGCTGATTAATAACGCCGGTTATGGTGAATATGGTTCAATCGAAGAAGTTTCGATGGAAGAAGCCAGAATGCAGTTTGAAGTCAATGTTTTCGGTCTTGCCCGCATTACCCGAATGGTGTTGCCGCGGATGCGCGAGAGCGGTTGTGGCAGAATTATCAACATTTCATCAATGGCCGGAAAAGCCACCGCGCCGATGGGCGGCTGGTATCACGCTTCAAAACACGCGGTGGAAGCGCTTTCCGATGCGTTGCGGATGGAAGTTAAACCTTTTGGAATCGAAGTAATCGTCATTGAGCCGGGAGCGATTAAAACGGAATGGGCGGGCATTGCGAAAGAACATTTGCTCAAGACTTCCGGAAGCGGTCCTTATGCCGGTTATGCCAATGCCATGGCGGCCTTGATTGACAAGTTTTATACCGGTAAAAAACCGGCGGCTCCGGAAAAAATTGCCGATGTGATTTACCGGGCGGTTACAACGAAAAGACCACGCGCCAGATATATTGCCACCAACGACGCCAGATTTTTTATTTTAACAAAATGGTTGTTGTCCGACCGCGTTTTTGACTGGCTGATTGTGCGGATGTTGAACGTCAGGAAGTAGCGCCGCACGGCATTTAACGATTTGCAGAACCGGCTTATCCACAGTATATTCCTGTTCACTTTACAACTCAAAGGACATTTTATGGCTGACCTGGGCGAATTGAATAGAAAAAAAGCATTTGTTTGCGATATGGACGGAGTGATTTATCACGGCAACCGGTTGTTGCCCGGCGCGGCGGAGTTCGTTGAATGGCTTAACGCCAATGACAAACGTTTTCTGTTTCTGACCAACAGCAGTGAACGGACACCGCGGGAGCTTCGGGAAAAACTGTTGCGTCTGGGAATTGATGTTCCGGCGGAAAATTTTTACACGAGCGCATTGGCAACTGCGGATTTTTTGAGCCGCCAGCAGCCGGATTGTTCCGCGTATGTTATCGGCGACGCCGGTTTAATCAACGCGCTTTACGAACGCGGAATTTCCATGAATGACAGCAACCCGGATTATGTGGTGGTTGGCGAAACCCGTTCCTACAATTATGCAAGTATTGAACATGCAGTATTACTGGTGCAGAAAGGCGCCAGGCTGATTGGCACGAATCCGGATTTGACCGGGCCGACAGAAAAAGGTTTTGTTCCGGCTGCTGGTTCGCTGATTGCGCCGATTGAACTGGCGACCGGTTGCAAGGCGTATTTTGTCGGCAAACCGAATGCGTTGATGATGCGCCGTTCAGTGAAGACGCTTGGTGTGCACAGTTTTGAAACTGCCATTATCGGCGACCGTATGGACACGGATATTATTGCTGGAATCGAAGCGGAAGTGGACACCGTGCTGGTTTTCAGCGGAGTAACGTCCCGCGAAAGTTTTCAGCGTTATCCTTACCAGCCGCAATATACCTGTTCCGGACTGGACGAACTGGTCAACCGGCTGAAAGCGACATGAGCAATAAAAAAACTTCAAGCTTGATTGAAATAGTCGGGATGAAGACTTAATTTATTGGGCTAATCAAGGCACATTCAATTGCAGGAACGATAATGGGTAAACTTACAATAGCGAAAAATAAATCTTTACTGGACTTTGCCAGGAAAATTCCTTACCAGCAGGTGGTTAATGAAGTTGCGGCAATCTGTTTGAAAGCCGCCTACGATCTTCCGTCAGATGTGCTGGAGAAAATTAAGGAATGTTTTGAACAGGAGAGTTCTGAACTCGGGCGGGAGTTTTTACGGCAATATCTTGAGAATGCCGCGATTGCTTCAGGACAGCGGATGCCGATTTGCCAGGACACCGGTTTCGCAGTTTATTTCGTTGAACTGGGCGAAACGGTGGAAATTGTTGGCGGAAATATTTATGATGCGATTACCGAAGGCACGGCCAAAGGGTATAAGGAAGGTTATCTGCGGAAATCCATTGTTTCCGATCCGGTTTTTAAACGCAAAAACACCGGGGATAATACACCGCCAATAATTCATTTGAAACTGGTTCCGGAACAAAAGCTTTCAGTAACCCTCGCACCGAAAGGCGGCGGTTCAGAAAATATGAGCGCGTTGAAAATGTTGACCCCGTCCGACGGGCGGGCGGGAATTGTTCAATTTGTCGTCGATACTGTGGTCAAGGCGGGCGGCAATCCATGTCCTCCGACGATTGTCGGCGTCGGCATTGGCGGAACTTTTGAGAAAGCCGCGTTTCTGGCGAAGCAAGCGTTATTGCGTAAAGTTGGCGAACCCCATCTGGACAGTGATTATGCCGGACTGGAACAGGAAATTCTGGAAAAAATCAATGCTTCCGGCGTCGGTCCGCAGGGACTTGGCGGACAGACAACGGCTTTGGCTGTGCACATAGAATATTTCCCCTGTCACATCGCGTCGCTGCCGGTGGCAGTAAACTTAAATTGTCACGCCGCGCGTCATGCGGAATTTACGATTTAGAGAGGAACAACATGAGCAAGATAGTAAAATTAAATACTCCGTTGACTGATGAAGTTGTGCGTTCTCTGGTTGCCGGAACTCAAGTATTGCTGTCCGGTACAGTTTACACGGCGCGTGACGCCGCTCATAAACGTTTGTGCGAGTTGTTGGACAAAGGTGAAAAAATGCCGGTTGATCTCAACGGACAGATAATTTATTTTGTCGGTCCGTGCCCGGCCAAGCCGGGGCAACCCATCGGCAGCGCCGGTCCGACTACCAGTTACCGGATGGATGCTTATTCGCCGCGC
>JBAYVM010000176.1:0-6333 GCA_041674645.1 Victivallaceae bacterium
AATCCGGCTGGGAAATCAACAGGTCGTCAATATTTACGCCAATTTTTCTGGCATAACCCGGGTCGATGGCATGTTCCGCGTCAATAACTGCGGCAATACCACCCGCGCGCTGCGCATTGGCAATAACATGCAAGCACAGAGTTGTTTTCCCTGAAGACTCCGGTCCGAATATTTCAATAATTCTGCCGCGCGGCAATCCGCCAACTCCGAGCGCTATATCCAACGCCAAGGCGCCAGTGCTGATTGTGGCAACATCTCCACGGCCGGATTCATCTCCCAGCCGCATAATGGAGCCTTTACCAAATTCTTTTTCAATCTGGCTGATTGCGATTTCAAGATTCTTGTCTCTAACTACATTCTTATCATTCTTTTCGGTTGCCATTCGCGCTTCCCCTTCGCGTTAAATTGTTTCAATCGTCGTTTAAATGTCCAAATCTTTTACGCTGGCAGCGTATTTCTCAATGTAATCCCGACGCGGTTCGACAACATCACCCATCAGCAGAGTGAACATGCGTTCCGCCTCGACAGCATCTTCCATCGTTACTTTAATCATTTTGCGGGTGGTAGGGTCCATGGTGGTTTCCCAAAGTTGTTCAGCGTTCATTTCGCCCAAACCTTTATACCGCTGTATTTGCAATCCCTGACGGCCATTGCGCTTGATGTAATTGAATAATCCTTCCAATGACGTGGCTTTTTCAGCTTTGCCATCGGAATTAACAATCTCAAACAATGATTCCTCGCCGTCAAATATCTGACCTGGCACTAAATTATTGTCCTTCAATTCCACCGCTATCTCTTCACAATTCTTGGATTCAAAAATATTGACCAGGTCAATCGCGGTGCTAATACCGTTTGGAACTTTCAAGTCAACTTCGCCATCCGCTGCCGGAACTGCAACTTCCGCTTTGGGTTGCATCCCGACACTCAACCTGGCTTCGGTAGCTTTGATGAAATCAGCCTCCTCCTCGTCACTGTAAACGTATTGATAACTGATGGTGCCATCATGTTCACGAACATTGATTTTAGCAATTGGATATTTTCCGTCCGCCGATATCTGAGCAAAATATTCTTTCGGGTCAACTCCGTAACGGTGCAAACCGGCACAGGCATGCATAACCCGGGTGAACATACTAATCAACCGTTTAATTTTTCCCAGTTCTACCGGATTGCCGACAGAATCTTTTACTTCCGTATCTTCACAACCAAGTTCAATCAAAAATAAATCCAGCTGTTCTTCGGTGTCAATATAACGCTCTTTTTTCCGGCGCCGGACTTTGAACAGCGGCGGATTGGCAATATATACGTAACCGGAATCAATCAACGGTTTCATCTGCCGGTAGAAAAACGTTAACAACAGAGTACGGATGTGTGAACCGTCAACGTCAGCATCGGTCATAATTACAACGCGGTGATAACGTGATTTGACAACATTAAAATCGTCATCGCCAATGCCACAGCCAATTGCCGCCACTAGCGCCTGAATTTCTTTATTCTGAAGCACTTTATCCAAACGCGCCTTTTCTACGTTCAACAATTTACCGCGAATCGGCAGAATCGCCTGGAAGGAACTGTCACGACCTTGCTTGGCTGAACCGCCGGCTGAATCTCCTTCGACGATGTACAATTCACATTTTTCCGGGTCCCGGTTGGAACAGTCGGCCAGTTTTCCTGGCAGCGCAAATCCTTCAAGCGCGCCTTTGCGTTGCACCAGTTCACGAGCTTTTCTGGCAGCTTCACGCGCCCGGGCCGCGGTCATGGATTTCATGACAACATCTTTAGCAACCTGGGGATTTTCTTCCAAAAATGATGAAAGACCTTCATTTACTACAGATTCGACGATTCCGCGCACATCACCGTTACCCAACTTGGTCTTAGTTTGACCTTCAAACTGCGGGTCAGGAACTTTGACGTTGATTACGGCGGTCAAACCTTCGCGAGTATCGTTTCCAGTCATGCCTTTATCATTTTTGAGCATATTGCTGCTCTTGGCATAGGAATTAATCGTTCTGGTCAACGCAGTTTGAAACCCGGTCAGATGAGTTCCGCCTTCAATCGTATTGATGTTATTGACATAGCTGAAAATATTCTCGCTGAAGCCGTCATTGTACTGCATCGCCAGTTCAACATCGATGCCGTCTTTTTCTTTTTGCATATAAATGACCGGATGCAGCGTTTGCTTGTTGGTATTCAAATGGGTAACAAATTCGCAAATTCCGCCTTCATAAAAAAACGTTTCTTCGCGAGTCTCGGTATTACCTTCGGAGCGTTCGTCAGCGAGGCTGATGGTGATACCACGATTAAGAAACGCCAGTTCGCGCAAACGGTTGGCTAAAATATCCCAGAAGTAAACTGTATCAGAAAAAATTTCATGGTCAGCTTTAAATGTAACGGTTGTTCCGCGTTTATCAGTGTCATACATTCTGGTTAATTGAGACACCGTTGCGCCACGCTCAAAGCGCATATGAAAAGCTCCGCCGTCCCGGCAGACTTCAACTTCAAGCCAGGCGCTTAGTGCATTCACGCAGGAAACCCCGACGCCATGCAGACCGCCGGATACTTTGTAAGCGTTATGGTCGAATTTGCCTCCGGCATGAAGAACGGTCAAAACCACTTCCAGCGCCGGCTTGCCTTCCCCTTCGTGCATATCAACGGGAATACCGCGTCCGTCGTCCTGGACCGTTACGCTGTTGTCGTGATGAATAACGACTTTAATTTTCGACGCGTATCCAGCGAGAGCTTCGTCAATACTGTTGTCCACTACTTCATAAACCAGGTGATGTAAACCGCGTTGTCCAGTGTCGCCAATGTACATACTCGGGCGCTTTCTTACTGCCTCAAGCCCTTCAAGTACGGTAATTTTATTCGCGCTATATTCGCCCGCTTGCATATTTGGATTTCTATTATTATCTGCCATAGGTAACCAGTCTCCCGTCAACGTTTTTAGCACAAGTTTTTATATTGGTATCTAAGGTATAGCCTTAAATGTTTTTTTCAAGGTTTCTCCCAGCTAAAACCACCCATTTTTGGACCGTTGCCACATGTTTTAATCCAGATATTTTAAACTCGTTTCCTGTTTGAAATATTTCAGTCGTTTTGATAAGTGTCATTGTCTAAGCGGCTGAAAATGACCGCTGATTCTAGAATTTGAAAAACTGTTTTTTTCGCATTGCCCGTTTGGAGTAATGAGCTGGTTGTGATATAATTATTGAATCGGGAAGGCTAAATAAGTAAATTTAAACAAAGATATGAGAATATGTTAATTAAGCGGAAACTGTTTTTTTTCTTGAGCATGCTGCTCATTTTGGGTTTTGTAACTACCAGCCTGACCAGCTATTATGTGACGAGGTCATCTTTGCGCAGTAAAATAGTGACTGATGACCTGCCGTTGACCAGCGACAATATTTACTCGGAAATTCAGCGCGACCTGTTGCTTCCAATCTTTATTTCGTCCATGATGGCTAACGACACTTTTCTGCGAGATTGGGTGTTGAACGGCGAAAAAAATATAAATCAAATGAGCCAGTATCTGAAAGAAATAAAGACCAAGTATAATACCGTCACCAGCTTTTTTGTGTCAGAGAAAACCAGAAATTATTACTATTCCGGCGGTATCTTAAAAAAAGTTGCCGTCGGCGAACCGCGGGACAAATGGTTTTTCCGGGTACGCCAAATGGCGCCCGATTATGAGATTAACGTTGATCCTGACATGGCGAATAAAGATGCTATGACCATTTTTATAAATCACAAAGTTTTTGGTTTTAACGATGAATATATAGGCGCTACCGGAGTCGGGTTGAAAATTAGCGCGGTTAAAACTTTAATTGAAAAATACCGGCAGAAATACAATCGCACGATTTATTTTGTTTCTAAAACCGGCGAAATCGTCCTTTACAGTTCCGCTTATACCGTACAGACGCAAAATATTAAAAATATTCCGGAATTTGCCGCAATCGCAAGTAAAATTCTATCCGGCAAAAACAATAAACTTGAATACACCAAAAATGGTAGAAATATCTATCTGAATACTCGCTATATCCCGGAATTAAACTGGTTTTTGCTGGTTGAACAATCCGACGAAATTAGTTCGGAAAATATTTTCAACACTTTGCTGTTCAATCTCTTCCTTTGCGGGGTTATTACGGTGTGCGTCATTCTGATTACCCGAGCCACCATCAATGCCTACCAGCAAAAATTGGAAAAGATAATGAAAGCCGACCTTGAGTTGAAACAGATTAATCAGGGTCAGAAACAGGAAATCGATAACCAGTACAAAGAACTCCTGGAAAAAAATGAGAAATTGACGCTGTTAAATTCTTCCAAAAATAAACTGTTTTCCATTATTGCCCACGACTTGAGAACTCCTGTCGGCAATATCTCTAATTTGCTGGAATTGCTGGGTGATGTTTTTGACTCCGGCTCCAAAGAGAAAACCGCTGACATAATATCAAAATTAAAAAGCTCTTCCGATTCAACTTTCAAGTTGCTGGAAAATCTTTTTGACTGGGCCAGAAATCAAATATCTGAAGTTATCTGTAACACTGAAGAGCTGAATTTACACCAACTGTTGCAGGATTGTCTGGCGCAACAACAAATCCCGACAGATGAAAAAAATATCAAAATCCAGTTAAATTGCGACGCCACGCTGAAAGTAATTGCAGATGCCAATATGGTAAAAACCATTGTCCGGAATTTAATCTCAAATGCCATAAAATTCACGCCGGAGAATGGAGAAATTCAGATTTCCGCCGAACCAGCATCTGACCATAAAGTTAATATTGCCATCCAGGACTCAGGCGTAGGAATAAGCCGGGATCTGCTTCCAACATTATTCGATTTCACTCAAAATAAAAGCACCTATGGCACAAATGGCGAAAAAGGCACCGGAATTGGTCTTTCGTTGTGTCGCGACCTGGTAAACATAAATAATGGCGAAATTAAAGTTGAAAGCGAGATTGGTAAGGGTAGCACCTTTTCTTTCTCTCTGCCGTCAGTTAAATAATTTTTTGCCGGGTTCAAGTTTGGAAGTTCAGGAAAAGCTTGTGGTTAGACATCCGCTTTTGTATTTTCATGTATAAAAAAAACAATTTGGAGACCCGGATTACAGTTAAAACAGAATGGAGTAAAAGTAAAAACGCGGCAGATTAAATTACGGATTTGACTGAGGTTTTTTATTGTCTGACGATAACTGATAGGTTTGCGAGCGCAAGTAGTCCATCAATTTGGCGGAAGACTCAAATTCCGCGCATTTTGTCGCGGGAATTACCTGACTGATTTTTAACGATAACGGTTTATTCCGGCAACGCAGAAATTCACGAGGCAGCAACATTGTGCGCAAGCGCGGATGTATTCTGCCCATGGTTTGAAAAAAATTACTGTTGTGTCCTTCAAAATAAACGCAAATGGCATCACATTTGGCTTTGCGGACCAGCATTCCGACAGTATCTGACCAATGTCCGTCAAGAATAAGTCCGCTTTCCGGTTGATAGCTGGAAACTTCCCCTGCCGGAAACACACCCAGCACATGTCCGTCTTTTAGATAACGCAACGCGGCCAGAATGCCACCGACACTTTCTCTGGCGCCAACTTTGCCGCCGAACGGATTTACCAGCAGCAGATTGTCGCACAATAACGGAACCCTGCCCAGCATTTGATTGGCCAGCAATTTTACATCCGGGCGAACTTTTTGCAGCAGTGTCAGCAACGCCACGCCTTCAATTCCGCCGTATGGATGGTTTGACACCAGCAACAGCGGCCCGGTTTTTGGAATATTCATCAACTGTTCGTCGGAATAGGTCAATTCGACATTCATGGTCGCCAGCACGTTTTTAGCGAAATATTCATCCACAGTCAGTTGGCAGGCGTTATCATAAATCCGGTCTATTGGTCCGATTTTCAAAGCGTTGTACAATATCGGGTGGAGCACCGTTGCCAGCGGCAAAGGCAGATTGGCTTTCATCAGCTGTTTAATTTCATGGTGGAGCAGTCTTTGACGCATTGATATTTCCGTAGTTTATGATGTTATTTGAGGATACACCTTTAAATTCATTCCGTCAAACCGGATTGGAGATTCGGCGGGCAAAGAATTAAAATATTACGAAATAATAACCAGCATTAACGCTGTTCGCAACACAAAAGTTTGAATTACCGTCAACAGAATGCCAGCCGCGATTATGCAGACTATATATTTACGAGAATTAATCCGGCTCAGACCGGCTGCCACTTTCATTTTATTATATTTAGTGCCTGACCGAAAGCGGACTTTTCGTGAGCTTACCCCTTGAAAATAGCTATCTATCCTTAAACATAAGTTCTGAACTTTTTTAACTAAGCAGT
>JBAYVM010000177.1:0-6301 GCA_041674645.1 Victivallaceae bacterium
CGCCAATTTTGCGCACGTTCAAAGAATTTTTTTCTGGGAACCGGCCAAAACATTTCAGAATCTTATGTCTTGTATCTTTAACCAGGTCAGCCGCATCTTTTGCGGAATTCAATGAATCAATCTTGCGTACCCGTTCGTCAAGGATTTTGCGAAAACGTTCTACGTAATACTCGTGTACCATGTGTCCATATCGAGATGTCATGTCAATAACCTTTATTTTGTTTATTTGCTAAAAGTGTACTGGTTTCGTTCATAATGTTTCCATAAAAATTACGTCACTATTGCCTGGAGATATTTTTCCCCAATCTCTCCTTAATCAACCAAATATTTTTTATCATTTTTATTTTTCTGGTTTACATTTCTCCTTTTCATTATCGAGTTGTTCGAATTTTGCTTTGTCTGCAAGTGATACATGTTTTTCAACCCGGCCATCGTCAAGGGGGTTGACAATGCGTTGTTTTAAATCTCTGAACATTCTCGTCAAGTCGATAATTCCTCCGATGCCAAACCAGAAAACAGAAATTATTGCCAGGCACAACGGCACAATCATAAATACCACATAGAAGTATGTTCCCCACCATGCAAGCGGCCATGGCGCGATTGAGTTCCAGATTACGACACTCAGGAAAGTGCACAGGAAAGCCCAGACAAAGCTTTGCACAAAGAAAGCCCAGGCAATCACTTTATCACCAGTCGAGTATTCTTTAGAAATACCAACCATTTTAGTCAAGATATTGCGAAAGGTAAGTTTAAAAGCTTCTTTGTTTTCTCCATCAAGATTGTATTTACCCCGATGCAGCATGCGTTCCAGATTAAACGGTTCTTTCATCGTAACGTATGAAACCACGCAATATAGAAAAAGGGTTATCAGCGATATGATGAAAAAAACCTCATAACTGTTAATTGGGAATTTAACTGGATTCATCTCCCAGACAACATAAGGATTTAATGGAGATGAAACCGTTGAAAGAAAATTCGCAACGGATTCGACATAACCATTTTCATCAAGCCATGGGTAAACCATATCCGCCCAGTTACGTTTGATGAAAATTGTTCCCAGCGCAAGAAACATCCCGGTAATTAACGAGGTGAAAGCGCCAGCAGTCGTTCCAAAGCGACTGTATAGTCCAAAAATCATAACCGGCGCGCATCCACCCACCCACATTGAAACTATAATCATAACGAATAGATTAATATAGTCTAATTGGGACATAAAACTTGAGCCTATCAGGAAGATGCAACCAATACCGATTGATACCAGGCGCAAAGCCCAAACGTGTTGTTTTACCGTAAAAGGTTTCTTTTTAAACGGAAGGATAACATCTTGAGTAACCGTAACGGCAGCGCTATAAATTCGGGTATTGTCAGTTGAAATCATTGCCAAAACCATCAGAAGCATGAAAAGACCCAAAAGCCCAGGTGGAAGTAACTGACGCATCGACATTGCCAGCATTTCCTGATGGAAGAGAGTACGATATTGTTGAAATTTATCATTCCCTTGAGCTTCACCATCAATCGCGAGAAATTGTTTGTGGGCGGTATCAAGAACAGGAGTATCTAAATTATGTTTATGTGATAACGGCTGATCAACGCCTACCTGATGATTTTGTGCTGGCACAGCCTTTATGGCTTGATTGAAACAAGCTCGTTGTTCAGGATTGGCAATAAGTTCCTCTGATATTTGTGATGAAATGTTATCCCGGATATTTTTTGCCTCGGAAGAGAAATTGCGATGATTCAATAAAGTAATTATGGTCAAAGCAATCAACACATAGAATATTGTTGAAATCTGACCTCGCCAAGTTCCAAGGATTGACGCCATTTTCTGTTCGTGCGGGTTTTTTGCTGCAGAAGACAATCCGGAGCCAATCCAACTGGCCCTTTGAAAAATACTGTTGAAAACGACGACAACAACAAAGAAAAGATTAAAATCTCGAAGCTTCAAGACATCGTACGGGTTGATAAAACTCTCTCCTTGAGCGCGATCCATCATAACCGGGACAATTTCATTCTGCCAGCTAAAATGATATAGGATAAAGAATATAAAAATAGCTATCAACGGGAAACAAAACATTCCTTGAATAGCATCTGTTATAACCATTGACAATGTACCGCCCATACATATGATTGAGATAGCCAAAGTCAGACAAATCAGGACAATCAACAAGAAAGTAGGCACTTGCAGGCCGAAAAGATTGAAATTATGTGGTAAACCCAGGAAATAGATGAAAAACCGTGCGGCAATAGCGGGCATAATTATGTTTGCCAATATCTCCGAGATACTGCGTAAAGAAGCCGCAAAGACACGAAAAGGACGGTTGTAACGCATTTCCAGAAATTGTCCAATGGACATGGCTTTTGTTTCACGGAACCGATATATGCAATACCCGGATAAAGCCAAAACCATACCGATTGGCCCTATTACCCGCATCCAGAAAGCAATTGCGAAACCGGTTTTGTAATGCGATTCCACATAAGCCACAAGGGTGATAATTGATAGTGCGTTGGCAACGTCACTGGCGCAGATGACATATCGTCCACACACCCTTCCTGCTGAAAGAAAATCTGCAACGCTACGTACATATCTTCTCGAATAATATCCCATTCCAACGACAAAAGCCACTGGAATAACCACAATTAACCAGTCAAGCAATCCCATTTAATGTAACCTTTCATTTTAAAATATTATGTAAACCTTTGCTTTTATTATGTTAAAAATACTGTGCTTCCGTTTGAACCGGCATGCAATTAGCTTCATTGGGACTATTTCAATGACCATAATAGTTCTAATTTTATTTGAAATCTTTGAATAATTTTTGCTCCAGCCCGATATTAAGTTTTTTACAAACCGGATTATTAGCAAAAAAATCGGCAAAATCGAATGGTTCAAACTTTCCATCCACTTTATGATATTCATATTTATAATGATCCGACATAAATTTTCTATATGTCTTTTCCCACTCTTCGAGACTGGAAAATCTGATAAAATGATTTAATGCGTTCATTTTCGGATCGATAAAAACGGAAGTGCTTTTGGCTCCAGAGCGTCTGAGGAAATCACTATATGTCGCCATTTCGTTGTGGAATCTGCCTTGCAGCTGCCATTGCCGGTCAAGAACTTGCCCCTTGAAATTACGGGGAAGTTTTTCCTCCTGATAGTAACTATAGCCTAAAATTGTCTTTAAATCTTTATCCACCCGTGTCAAATAACAGTTATTACGCTCAATTAACGATGCCCCATCGTGTAATTGAATTAACGCATTTCCCGTTTTCTGCAGAGTGTTGTCAACCCAGATATTATTTGCGATAGTTACTTTTTCATTCGCTTTATTATAAATCTTACAGCTGGTTACTTGATTGATATATATTACTGAATTACGAATTACCAAATTAGGACAATTATTAAAAGTCATACCAGAAAAGCCCCGCGTCATAAAACAGTTATCAATATTGATGTCGCGACAATTATCCGCCCAGATGAAGCCAGGAGTATAACCGTCAGAACGGCCATCATAAAAACATCTGGTAAGATTAATATTATTGGCGTTATTCATGATAATTGCAGCTCTGGCTACATTGAGTGGACAGCGAAATTCTTTCAAATAGATTCCATCAATTTTAATGTAATCTTTGTTTTCTATCAAAAAGCCGCAATCCAGTTGAAGGTTATTACCGTCTATCCAAACTTTTTCTCCCGGCGCAGACTGGAAAGTTAAAGTCCGGTTAACATCTCCGGTCGCCCTGACTCGCACTGTCTCATAATATTTACCCTGGTGAATAATCACGGTATCGCCCGCCACGGCTTGTATTGCGGCATGACTGATGGTTTTCCACGCTGCGGCCAGGCTCAGACCTGAATTAGCATTATTACCTTGCGTTGAAACGTGGTATGTTTGCGCGGGAGCTTCTTTGGCGGAGGTATGAAAACTACTTGTTTCTGAGTTTATTTGCCGTAAATATTTATTGCTATCAGGAGACAATTCCTGATTGGAAAATTGTTCTGCGACCTTAGCATTTACTTTTATTTTATAATAATACGTTCTGCCAGGCTGTAAACCGGTTAAGCTGATTGTGTGAAAGATTGATTCCACGGGAAAGTTTATTTTATTAGCGCATTTTTTGTCCTGCCCATAATACAGAGCGCCGGAAACAGGCAAGTTGCTCCAGATTTCAATATTTCCGGTAGTTGTGGAAAAAGATTCCAGTTTGGGACCAACTATTTCTAATGGTTTACTATAAGGTTGCATGCGATAAGGTCCTATGGGCATGCTATTTTGATCTCGACCATTAAATTTGCTCGAGTTTTTCAGCGTAAACTTCCCATTGGCCGGGTCAGTAAATTGCGCATTTGCTTTAATCGAATTATGTTCATTGTCTGGGACCGTTCCTGAATAGCTGTTGAAATCAGCAAGAATGTCTTTTTTTTCTGCCAAAAGTTCACTGGTTCCGCTCATAATGTTTCCGTAAAAAATTACGTCACTGTTGTCTGAAGATATTTTTGAGTTGTAAAATGCATTATTTTTTATATTTGCAGCTTTGACATCCTTGATATTAACGGGACCGTTTACCCCAAGGTTATTCAGATTAATATTACTACTGTTGCTGATGTTTAAAGCGGCAGTCCGGTTAACCAGACTTATCCTTTCCAGTGATATATTGTGGCAATTTGTCAGGGTAATTGTGCCATTGATTACTGCCAGTGCGTTGCCGCGTCCCTTAATCGCAATATTCTTCAAATTTTTCAATTCAATCGACTGATTGTAAACCCCGCCGGTCAAATACAGCGTTCCGCCATTGGTTAGCTTTTTTACTGCATAATCCAATGACTGCCAGGCTGAACGTATAGAGTTGCCATTATTCCGGTTGCTGCCCTTGCTGTCAACAAAGTATATCTTTTTTGAAAATGGAGCCGGCCCGCGATAGTCCTCTGCTTTACTGCTTCCGCGGAACATGGAGTCGGCTTGCAAATGGTAATCAAAGTTAATATGGTCGGCAAACTCATAATATGGATCGTATTTTTTCTCTTCAGGACGGATAATACATGATTTTGATGTGCCGGAATATGACTTGACACCATAACTGAAAATACAGTTTTCCGCTAATCTGGAATGCAGTTGACTTTCAGAAATACAGCGGCGCGCCACGGTGGTGTCGCTGGGGTATTTAATCCACAAATCACCGACGACATTGCCGAATGCGATATTATCTTCAAAAACGCTGTTTTTAGCCGGCGTACTCCCGTAGTAACGAATTCCCGCGCTTTTTGAAGCAAAAGCGGTACAGTTCCGGATTGCATCATTTTCCGCAGGGGTCATAACAATAATATTTCCTCCGGAAGTAAAGCTTGGCGAAGAGTTAGCATAGGCCTGGCAGGATTCTATTCTGCTACCTTTTGAATTACTGCTGAAGCCGATGCCTGAACCATTTAGAAAAACTACCGTGTTACGGACGGCGCAATTCTTAGGGCGTGACAGGTAAACACCCCACTTGGTCTGATTGCCTGGAATGCCACTTGGTGAATTTGCGTTAAAGCCGGTAACAATCAGTCCATCAATAATGACATTGTTCACCTCGCCATTGCCCACAATTAATACACCATGCCCGCGAATAGCGGAAATGGTCAGATAGTGTTCGTCCGGGGGAGCTGAGTCAGAGGTGTGAACATGAAGGAGTGAGGTTTTATTATCGTAAAACCATGATCCCGGATGAAATTCCATTTCGGTCACAGAAGGCATGCGAAGGTAAATATTCAAAGTGTCACGTTCGTTAACAGCTTGCGGAACAGCAGCTTGCTTGCACTGCCAGATTCGCTGTGAGCCGGGAGTAGGCGAAAATGCGGGCGCATCTTTGTCGCCGCGTAAAACAACTGTGCCGGGAATCGCTGCTTTAATTGTGGTAGGCTTGTCTCCGCCTGAAAATTTCCATTCCGAAGACTGATGATACTCGCCTGGCAAAATGGTCAATGTATCGCCCGGTTGCATTTTGCTGAATGCTTGTTTCAGGGTGCGCAAGGGGCTTTTCTGACTTGAACCGGAATTATTATCCTGACCGTGTTTGCCGACAAAATATTCTGCGGCATCGCTTGTGTGCGACAAACAAATAACCATAAATCCACAAAGCAGTATCAATTGCCGTACTATTTTATTCATGTTTATTTTTCAATCCTGTCTTTTTAAGAGGAACTCCGGCTTCAGCAATAATATTCGGCTTAGCAAGCGAACATATTAACTCATCAGTTTTTACTACCCCTTTATGATTCATCTTACTGATGACGCCATCAAATGGAGCAATAAACTCCTCA
>JBAYVM010000178.1:0-6288 GCA_041674645.1 Victivallaceae bacterium
GGGCTTCTTTATTGCCGCGGTCAAGCTGATGCGCTCCCGGAAAGTTAGTGTTCCAGGCAAATTCGCTGATGGCGCCGAATATTGATTCGACAGCAATATTTTCACCGCCCCCATACATGTTACACCATAAAATATCATTTTTGCGCTTAGCGCCATAGGCGGTAACAAATGTTGCAACTTCCGGTGGCAGCAACGGACAGGCATCCCAGCCCGGATTAGTGACTTCATAATAAATAAACATCGGGCGTCCGGGAAATTGCTTCATGAAATCAAACATCATATCCTGTTTTGATTCACGCAGACACACCGGAACATTCGGCGGAATGCGTTTGTTTATGGCTTGCATCCAGGCTTTGTTTTTATCAATTGCCTTGCGTACGTAAGCTCGTTGTTCCGGAGTGTCAGACAGCCCGATAGCTTTAAGTCCGGCATCTTCATTGAGATAGACACCGGTGTAGGGATAGACTACCAGCCAGGCGTTCACGCCCGCTTGTTTGAAGGCGTCAATATAAATATTGAACATGTCCGCATCAGCGCTGACGCGGTCGTTACCATATTTTTCTTTAGTAAGCTTATCCCGGTCGTTCCACATTTCCGGATTGTCAATTGAACCACCATCCACCGCATGAATATAAAACGCGGTATTGCCGCTGTCTTTACAGAATTGCGCCATCTGTTCAGCTTTTTTGCGGTGCAGGTCATGCCGTGCCCAGGAATGATATTCGCCATGAGTTTTGTAATAAAGCATATTTTTAGTTTCAGGGCGGTTGGCGTCGCTCCATGCTTCTCCAAGAGACACTTTGCCATAATTGAAAGAGGTAATGCCGCGCTGTCTGGCGTAATCACTAATCAGTTTGGTAGCCGCCAATTCTTTAGAATCAAATGCAGCTTGAGCGGTATAAGGAGAAAATTTATGCCATCTCGTATTGGTATGCATCAAGCAGTTGCCCTTCATGCGGAAAATATAGTTTATCATTGGTTTCATCTTCTCAAACGCTTTCTGCGGGTCTGAAGGATAGTCAAAATTATAGCATGGCATAGTGTGCTGTCCAGGCGCCGGCAGTGCGCGAGTAGTGAAATCCGGCCAGTCATAAACCGTTGCCGGATACAAAACAACCTCATCGCCATTGCGTTCAATCAGCCAGCGCAACGTGACTGCCGCATAGAGCATTCCGGTTTCACCCTGACCGGCAAGAGTAATTCCGTTTTCAGCCGGAGTCAAGCTGTAAGTCTGTTCGCAATTTTTTGCGCCTTCCGGAGCTGCTGGTAATTGAGAATTTATGTTGTCAATAATAATGGCATACGCAGCTTGGGGCGCGACACTGCCAACCGGAACTTTCACGCCAGGAGCCAGTTCGGCAATCCGTGAAGTAATTTCTGCCGCTGCAATTCGTCCGCGTTCGGTATCTTGCTTTAAAACAATTGCGATTGGCTGGGCTCCTTTGCCGCTGATGACGATTGGGCTGGCGGTAAAATTAATACGCTTAGGTACTGGCAGCAAACGCAAATGCCGTGATTTAAGTTCCTGCCAGTTGTGGTTCAAAATGTTGGTTTCATTGTCCGTTGTCGCAAACATAGTTATTGAGCAACTGGTCAACCCGCATAAAAAAAGTGAACGGATATTCAGCGTAAAAGCCATTAGGATCCTCGCAATTGTTTCGCGTTTAAAAAATATGTTTGATTATTTTATTTGGTTCTTCGACTGTCGGTCGGAGAGACGTTGTGCCATAGTCTGCCTCGCAAAATATCAGCATCTTATTGTTGTACTCAGGTGGCGGGATGCCACCTGATGACTATGAAGTTACGATTTTTTTTGAACAACACGGATTAGAGATTAGGATAAAATGTGTTCCATGAATTATCTTTATAATATTGTTTGCGCCCCCAGAAACGGCTTTTGAACCATGATGTCATACCGGCATCAGAATTTGGAATTTTTATCCTCGGGAGCATTGTTACATGACCATCAGCAAACCCTGTAGTCATTTGATTTTCATGGCGATACTGGCGATCGCGATTATAAGTCGCATTATCGACTACGCCAAAACCATCAATGCTATAGAACTGTCCAGGCTGCTTGTCTCCAAGAAAACAAACTCGAGCAGGCGTAGGAAGTTGGTTAAGTTTGCGGAAATACCTGTCCAGAGTTCCATCCTGCAAAGGACGCGTCAAGTAAGTGTTGACTCCATATTGACAGCCTTTCCAGGTGTTCCAGCCTGTGACGGAAGGGGTGGTGTCAACGGTTTCAGACGGGCATTTGTATATGCCTTTCACCGGGTCGGAGGTGAGTGTGCCAGGCCCAGTCCAGCATCCTGATACATATTTGAATTGAACCAGAGCGCCTTGCCAGTAATAAATGGATGGAGTGTAGTAATAGTACGTATCTCCACCCATAAACCACTCGTTGTTATCGCTCCAGTAAAAATTATGTCCGGCATAAATCTGCTTGACATTATTAAGACATTGGGTCGCTCTGGCGCGTTGTCTGGCTTTGTTCAACGCTGGTAACAACATTGATGCTAAAATAGCTATAATAGCTATCACGACGAGGAGCTCGATGAGCGTGAACGGTAATCTGCGACATGTTGTTTCTTTCATTTCCATCTCCTTTGTGTTTAGTTGGATTTGTTTTCTTGATGCTTTCATTTTTCTTCCTCTTTTTTGTTTGGTAATTTTAAACTACTTATGTGCTTTCACGAATAATAAGTTTTGGCTCAATGACAATATTTTTTATTTCTTTGCGGGACAAATTTTCGGCAAGGAGCAATACGCTACGTTTGCCGAGTTCTGCCCAGCCTGTGTCAATCGAGGTGAGTGGCGGATGCGCAACACGAGTTTCAGGCAGATTATTGAATCCGGCTACCGCGAGTTTATCCGGAACTGAAATATTAGTATCTTTGCAGTAATTAAGTATGCGCAATGCGGCGTAATCGTTAGAGCAGAACACCGCAGTCGGTGGATTTTTCAGCGCCAGCAATTCATTCATTGCTTGATTGCAGGAATCTTGATCCTTTTCTACAGTTTTTAACAATGTTGCATCAAAACTCAAACCATGTTCTTTCAGAGAAGAATAATAGCCGTCGAATTTTGGCGTGTACCATGAGGAATTGCCTTCAACCAGCATGGCAATACGTTGATGTCCGCGGCTAATCAGGTGGTCTGTAATCATCCAGCCGCTTTTGTTCAGGTCACCGTTGACGGTTGAAATTTTTGGAAGCGTATCAATTGTGTGACAACAGACACAATTAATGTTTTCATTGTAATTTAATAAATCGGCGGCGGCTTTGTCATACTCCGGAAAATTCTGTATGATTATAATGTCAGTATTGTAATCTATTGTCATTTTTTTCAGAAATGCCGTTGAGATTAATTCCGTCTCGCAATGCATCCTGATAGCTTCTTCAGTGATGCCTTTATAAATGCCAGCATATACATAGTTGAATCCGATAGATTTATGTCTGTCAAGATTATCTATCAAAAGATAGATTTTGCGCAACTGGTTGACCTGCTTTATCACGCAGGCGCGTCCTCGTGATTGTTCAATTAAATTCTTTTTGGATAACTCTGACAATACCCGGCGGCTGGTTATGCTGCTAATCCCGTAACGGGAGGATATCTCGTCAACAGTAAAAAACTTTGATCCTGACTGAAGTTCATGTTTATGGATATAGTCAGTCAGTTCATCTGACACTTTTTTCCATAAATATTTGGAGCTTGTCATTTCAGCCTGCATTGATTCTGTTCCTTAAATTTATTATGCTCACATATTTCTATTATATAGCATACTTTGTTGTTTGTAAATAGAGAAAGTATACTTTGTTTGTAATTTTTTTGGTTTTTTACCGCAACCAGGGCAGTTTATGGAGATTTAACCATTTATGGGGCCAAAAAAATCCCTCCGGCTGGAGGGATTGTATAACTTCTGTCTGCTTGCAAGTGATTATCAATAACCAATCTGGTCTTCCAGATACTGTCTGAGCTGAGTAACGTTGACCCGGACTTGTTCCATGCTGTCGCGGTGACGGATGGTAACGGCATTGTCATTGACGGAATCGAAGTCAAAGGTGATGCAGAACGGGGTGCCGATTTCATCCTGACGGCGATAACGTTTGCCGATACTGCCGGTAACGTCAAATTCCGTCCGGAAATAGCGGCTGAGGTCGCGGTAGAGACTTTCGGCATTCTCAGAAAGCTTTTTGGATAACGGCAGCACGGCGGCCTGAATCGGGGCGACAAGCGCTGGCAGGCGGAGCACGATGCGAACATCGGTGTCCTGGCCTTCTTTCTGCGTGTCGGCGGTGTCTTCGGCGTAAGCTTTGCAGAGCAACGCCAGGATTGAACGGTCAAGTCCGACCGAAGTTTCAATCACTGTCGGCATGAGTTTGCGCGAATTATCATGATCCATGTACTGCAAATCTTCTCCGGAAAATTCTGAATGGCGGGTCAAATCCCAGGTGCCACGATGGTGAACTCCTTCGAGTTCTCCCCAGCCGAACGGGAATTTTACTTCAATATCAATGGCGGCTTTGGCGTAATGCGCTAGTTTTTCATGTTCATAGATGCGCATGAAGTCATCAGTGAAGCCGAGTTTTTCTTTGTAATACTTGATACGTTGGGTTTTCCAGTATTCAAACCATTCCATGCCTTGTTCGCCGTCGCAGAAAAATTCCATCTCCATTTGGGTGAATTCCCGTGAACGGAAAGTGAAATTGCGGGGATTGATTTCATTCCGGAAAGCTTTCCCGATTTGCGCGATGCCGAACGGCAGTTTCTGGCGGGTGGCAACTCTTACCTGATTGAAATCGACAAATATCGGCTGACAGGTTTCAGCCCGGAGATAAGCAGTGTGTTCTTCGTCGAACACCGGACCGACGAAAGTTTTCATCATCAGATTGAACTCACGCGGCTCGGTAAGGTTGGCTGATTTACAATTCGGGCATTGGGTTGGATTTTCCATCTGATCGATGCGGTGACGGGCTTTGCAGTCGCGGCAATCGGTCATTAAATCGCTGAACTGGTCAAGGTGTCCGGAAGCCTTCCATACTCGCGGATGGCAGATGATGGTTGAGTCCAAACCTTCGACGTTATCACGGGTTTCGACCATTTCGCGCCACCACAGGCCTTCAACCGCGCGTTTCATTCTGGCGCCGTACGGGCCGTAATCCCAGAAGCCGTTGATACCGCCGTAGATTTCCGAACTAGGGAAAATAAAACCGCGCCGTTTGCACAACGAAACGATTTTATCCATTAACTCCAGGTCTTTCACTGTTTCCGCCATATATATGCTCCAATAGTTGTTAAATTTTAGAAATCAAGCAATCAGAATTTGTAAGACGTTATCTGTTTATGTACCGAAATCTGAATGCTAAAATCAAACTATACATATAGCTTAAATCATGGAGTTTGCGAATTTACAGAATAAAAAAGTAAGCAATTTGCGCCGGATAAAAACAGCAACAGACAAGTTCACGTTATAAAAAGAAATAATCCCGCCGGGATGAGGAAATCCGCGGCGGGAATAAAGATTATGAGTTATTTTTTGTTAATTTAGAACCATACTCCGCCTTCACCGCCGTAAGTTGGCGACGACGCTTGGATTTCGTAAACCTTGACATCATAGCCGGAAAGCGAATCGCTCAGAACGCGGGTTCCGCTGTCATAGCTGAAACTGCCGCTGGACGGGATAACAGAGACAATCGTCTTGGACGTTGAACCCATTTTGATACTGAGCGACGCGGAACTGGATGAGGCGTTGACAATGATCAACCATTGCCGTGTAGCCGCATCATTTTCTTTCAGGATGTAGCAAATATCTCCTTTTTTATTGATTTGAACTGTTTTCTCCTGAATAATGTTCCTGACCTGATTAATTTCGTCATTCATGTCGCTCAATTGGCTCCACATGGTCGGATAGGCTTCCTTGATTGTCTGATTGCTGCCATTGCAATTATTGTACACCCAATACATGACTCCTTTGGCGTCACCGGTTATCGCCAGGAATGTCTGAGCCCGGAACTGGGCATAGGTGGGCATGGTTTTCCCAGAGTAATTATACGCTTGTAACGTTTTAAAATGCGTTTTGTTGGCATCATACATGATGCTGTACTTGCCTTTCAATGTATCGCTCTGAATCCTGCCAAGATTAATAGTAGTGCTGGTAATGAAATAATTGTCGTCCTGAGCAATATCCACGCAATGCTGATGGTACTGAAATGCTTTTTCCTGATAGAAGCAACTGGTGACAAAATTAGAGGTATCATTTTCTTTAATCCGCTCATATTTTTCAAA
>JBAYVM010000179.1:0-6282 GCA_041674645.1 Victivallaceae bacterium
CATCTCTGCCTTCACGGAAACATTCCCAATAAATTGCCGGAATGATATTACCCTGTTCATCTATCCGGTTGCCGCAGCCGGAAGTCTTTGAATCGCGCAGATAGTCAAACTGGTCGGCATTACAGGTTGTCCAGCGCCATTTCCAGGGCACGACCAACGTATAGCCGCTGCGCCAAAGTCCGAAACCGTAAGTCATCCGGCCGCCTTTCTGCATGGTGACGCGATCTTTAATTTCCCCGGCAACATGGTTGGGATAAGTCCAATATTCGTAGCGTTTGTCTTTAACAACTTTTTCATACGGCATGGCAAACGGCTGAGAGCACCACGCATCAATGGCATCATATTTACGATAAACCGTCGCATCTGCGGCTGTCGGATCTTTGGTGATATACGTTTTCATTCCGGATTTGCGAATTGCCGCAAACACTTTTGCTGAAAATTCCGCGCTGGCAGGTGAGACTTCGTCCATCGGGCAACAAATAAATTCCGGCCAGCCTTTGGCTTCGCCTTCCAGTCGCAACTTGCGAAATGCCTGTTCTATTTCCTGATAAATGGCATCGTTTTCCGGGAACTTATCAACCGTCCAGTGACTGGATATTTTCCCTCCGGGAACGTATTTTTTATAAAATTCCCACATGCCGCCGATGAGCGGAATCGGTCCTTTAATTCCCATAGCAAGCAGACTGTCTATTGCCTCCTGACGCGGAATGTACAATTCCAACGTTCCATCGTTGCCTTTTCTAGCCGAAAGAGTCATAGTTGGCATGGTATCAATACCATATTCCACCATTGACGCATAATCATTTTTCAATACTTTATTCAAATGTTCCGCAGGCATTTCACGCAACAACCGGTCATTTTGATAATTATAAACTGAATATTGTTTATTCGGATCCCGCAACAGTTTATAGCCGAGAACACGGAATTTTACCGGCAGAATCAGTGGAGTTTTCGAGGCATCGTCGGAAATGGTAAAACTGCCGGTGTAAACCCCTGCCTTGGCATCTTGCGGCACATGAACTTTCAGCCAGTAACGCTGGCATTGACCTTTGGAAAAAGAATTGACTGTAACGGCTTCGAGCAGTTCCGGCATCTTTTGAAAAGTTCCTTTTGAGGAATAATTAGGATAACGAATATTCCATTCAGTAACCAGACGCAAATCCAAATCTTTTTGCCCGATAACACTTTCACCGCAACGCAGTTCAGAAACTTTCACCCGCAGATTTTTGCTGTCACGCAAGGGATAAATGCTGAATGTCACCGGTTCATATTCGCCTTGAGTCGCAAACGCTGAAACTTCTGTAACGCGTTCAGAAGCAAGCGGAATGGAGACATTATACACCGGTTGCGTAATTGGCCGGGCGAACAACATCAAGCCGAGAGATTTTTCAGCATCACTGAATTCCGGAAGCGAACGTTTTTCAGAATATGGGATTTCTTTAAATCCTGCCGGCACAGACGGCCGAATCCGCGGAGCGCCGGGCTCACGGGCTTGAACGAAAGCAACTGAAGCGCCTGCCAACATTAATGCAACAACTAATTTTCCCTTTAAGCTCAACACTTAAATACCCCTTTTGATGTTATTTTTACGCCGAAAATATTTCCAGCTTTACTCTTTGACAGCGAAAACGCCGGTAATATCGCCCAGCTTCTTTTCCACGCCAAACATAGCTGTCCAGGAAATATTAAGCTGGTTTTGATGTTCTCTTCTAAAATCAAGAAGCTTTTTCGCCGCCGCCGGTCTATCTTTTTTCGAAGCGGACAAATCTTCAAACATCAACCGGGCATGCTTATTGGCCAGAATAAACTCTTCAACGCGTTTACGTTCCTGCGTTGACAGTTTTTTAGTTGCGGCATCGGCCAGAATCGCGTCCGTCTTATCGAAATCAGCTTCATTATAATATTTACTCATTTCCCACATGATACCACGACGAAAATTGCCATACCGGCCTTTATCCAGAATATGTTTATAATTGGGCTGTAAACGTTTTTCCCAGACGTTATCGCGCCAGTAGGAAAAATATTTTTTTATGTCATCTTTAGCCGGTCCAAACGCTGAGCAGTATTCATTTTCCCAGTATTCGAACGGTTTTTCCGGATTAACATGCGCTTTCGCGAGCACATAATCGGCAATGCCGGTAACCGGCCAGTAATTATGCAGCGAATCATAATCTGTGCCGATAATGCCATTTTTCATTCCCACCTGAAAATGGTCGAACATCTGTTTTTCAAATCCCATCGGCAGGCCGGTGTTGCAGTGCTGGTCGTTCGGACGAAGAAACATCTGTCTGGCGCCGCGTTCATGCCATTTTTTATAAAACGCATCAGCCTCGGCCGGTGAAACTAACATGGAAGGAACGAAGCCGATAATGACATCCGGATTAACCATTTCACGCTCCGGCGGTTGTTCATAATCGGAATATCCATACATGACAGCTTTTACATTAGAATCTATTTTTTTGGCTTCCGCCAGAATGGCGTTAGTAAAAAATACATAGCGATCAGTCATGCTGACAACTTTTTCTCTGCCAGCTTTTCCCAATCTGGATTTTGAATATTTATCCTCGACATCAAGTTTGCGACAGTTCGGACAAGTGCAATACCCAGCGCTGTCGTTTTCACAAGCATTGATAGTTTGATATAGAATGCTGCCGTTTTTACTGTCACGTTGCGCCTTCCATTCTTTTACCACTGCTTTAGGCAATTCAGGATTGCTGACGCACATTTTAATCCGGTCAGGTTTGCCAGGAGTTAACGGTTCACGCTTACCTTTTTCGTTCAACGCAAAATATTCCGGATGATCTTTACCGTATTTTTCCCACCAATCAGTAAAAGCATGACCATAGTTAAGTTTAATGCTGCGTCCCATTCGCATCCGCTTCAACCAAACTCTAGTATCCTCCGCTTGATTACTAAATTCCTGTTCGGAAATGTTAAATCCGGAGGGAACATTTTCCATTGCTTTGTTATAGTAATTTTTATTGTAACCATATCCCGTACGGATTTCCCGCATCGCCAGTTCCGGCTTCCAGCTTGATTTCTCTTCGGTTAATTTAAATGCCGACTCTGGCTGATAAACAATTCCTGCATCTCCCGGACATATCCAGCGAATGCCGAATTGATCTTCAAGCAGATTATAAACCGCGAACAAGGTTCCGGTACGGTTTAATTTATCACAAACAATCTCCTGCGCTTTTTTCGGATTGTCTTTCAATATCCAGTCATCGCCATAAAGCCAAACGCCGTTTGGAGTTATTACGCGCCGGGCTTCTTCCTTCGCCAGCGGAGTTTTATCGCCAGGAGCCGGAATTCCCACATAAAAAGTAAATGCATTACCTGACGGCGCATTAACCGTTTTTATCTGGATTTGCACCCCGCTCATCAGTTGCAAATGTTTTTGCAACTCCTCAGCGCCAAATAACACTGAGGAATTGGCCTTTTTCGGAACTTTAATAATACAGTTCTCAGGTTTTACCTCAAAACCACGACACAGGCTGATACTTAACGACAGAACCGCCAAAACGGACAGACAACGCATTATTTTCATACATCCCTCATTTATGTTGAAGTTTTTTAATAATATTTACGGCAGTAAAAAAGACAATACTTAACATCCGAACATTGTAATTTCTTTAAAAATCAGCGGCTCACTGTAATTGCAAGCCACTGATAAAACTACCAGGAAGTACCATTATAATTTGGCTTGCCATACCAGAATTCCATTGCTTCCGGAATTGTCTGGGCACCGTGATAATGAGTGGCTCCCCATTTGGAATTACGTGACTGAACATGACCGTCAGACATTAACATATTAGCAGTTCCAGAATTAAGACCTGTACCTCTGTCATGAGTAAAACCAATCACGCCAGCGGTATCGGTCGGTCTGGAATATATCACATCAGACGGCGTAGTTCTGTAAGCCCCCGGCAGCCAAGCCTTATCTGCAACCAGTAGCAACGTTGACAGTCTAGGATAATTTATAAGCTTAACCAAGTTGGCATAGACGGGCACCCATCCTCCAACATAACGCAAAGTGATACGGGAATTCTGTCCGTAGGTAGTCTGACGCAAGGTTGACAAGTCGGTTACCGTGTTTGACGGGCAGAAGAATAATTTAGGGTTACCCTTGTTTTCCATATAGAGAAACTTTAATTTGTAATTCCACATATCAGCATTTGTTGCTGCGCTCGTTGGCAAAATCCAGCCTTGATAATCATTCATATAAAATTGATAAATAGTTCCAATCTGCTTTAAATTGTTGGCGCAACTAATGCCACGAGCTTTTTCTCGCGCTTTATTCAAGGCCGGCAACAACATTGCCGCCAGAATCGCTATTATCGCGATAACGACCAAAAGTTCTATCAGCGTGAACGCCAACAACTTACGACTTTTTGACTTTTCCATTTTCCCTTTCCTTTCTGTGGTTTGGTTTTTGTTAAACATTCTTCCTTCTCCTTTGGTTAATTTTGGTTTCGTCGTACATTTTTATTTAATTTTGTGCTTTGCTTAATTTCATCCGGCGGATTCTCTTTTGACAAATTCCATTGCCAGGGATTTACTGCGTGGCGGCAGTTCAGGATTTTTCAGTATTTCCATCAGCATTTCAACCGTCATGGCGGCCAGCTCATTATCCCGGCGGTTAACGCTGGCAATTGGCGGAATGAAATGTTTCGACAGCAGGCTGTCATTAAAACCAATTACCGCAACGTTTTCCGGAACTTTTATCCCGTTTTTCACCAGAACCGTTATCACTGCGCCAGCCACTTCGTCATTAGTAGCAATTATTGCATCGTGCTGAAAATTACCAACAGACAGCCACTCCACAACTTCATTAGTAATGTCAGTCAGCTCCGCAGATGTATTAATCATCAAACTGCCTTCGTCCAGAAATCCATTTATTTGCAGTTCATTTTTGAACAGGCTCACTCGGTGGTTCTGCTGCCGATGACTAATCATAAAGACTTTCCGGCGACCGGACTCTTTGCAGAATCGAACAATTTCTTTAATCGCAACTGCATGATCCCGTTTAATAAAATCACAATTCAATTTTTCCATAGTATCATGGTTTTCCCAGGCATCATCTACAATCACCTTGAGAGGAATCTTCTTCAGCAACTCACATATTTCAGGATTCGAGCAGAGGTCCACACCATCTTGAAAAATCAGACCATCAATATTCCGGGTGATATAATCCCGCAAGCACTGCTTGATTACCCGCGGGTCAGAAAGACTGTCGGCAACATAACTGACATAGCCCGCATCCATCAGCTTTAAAGCAACACTGCGAATCAACCCGACTGGATTATGCGGACCGGAAAGCGACCAGAGAATGCCGATACTGTTGGTTTTGCCGCCGCGTAAACTCTGGGCAATAACATTCGGACGATAGCCAAGTCTGGCAGCCGCACTATGAATCTCCTTACGCCTGCTCTCACTGATGCGTGGATGATTACTCAAAGCCAACGATACCGTTGCGGCTGTAACCCCACACTGTTCTGCTATGTCTTTTATCCCGGCCATTGTATTAAACCAAACATTTAAATTAACTGTTTAATCGTTTAACTAGATTATACATTATTCTTTTAATTTTTGCAACTATTCTTAAAAAAATAAATAAAATAAATTCTTGTCACTGGCGATTTTGAGGGGATATTTTGGCTGATAATTATAGCAGGATTATTTATTCTGTCCGGTTCAATCGGGAAAATGGCCGCCGGAAAATTCCGGAAGACAATATCACCGTGCGAGAAAAAGACAAGACTTTTCAACCGCCCAAATAAGTGGACTAGTCCGTATTATTCGCTCTCCTCAGAAATTATTTGACTGGTCTTTGTTATAGTTGAATATTCCAAGCCGATCAACAAAGTCAATCAGTACGCACATGGTTGGAGAATAACCGGCGGAAGTAGAAAATTCGCCGGTCCACGGATTCATTTGCTGCATAAATTCTGGACTGGCGATTATTGCCTCAACCCATCGTAACATCATATATTTCAAATCTTCGCATTTTCCATAATGCTCAAACCACCGCGGAGCTCGCAACGCAGTAAGCGCCTGAGACGCTCCACCCCATGAATTATAAGACAATTCGTAATCAAAGAGCGGATTGTTAACCGCAATAGACGGCAACGGATAAGGAGTCCAGAATTCATCCGGATTTTTAATGTGCCTGGCATATATGCGTTCAAATACAGATTGATCGACGACATGCTCTCCCAATACTCGAGTAAGAACGTCCCCGACAATTTTCACATAATGGCCTTCCGAGTCAACATCATAAAA
>JBAYVM010000180.1:0-6280 GCA_041674645.1 Victivallaceae bacterium
TCAGGCGAAACTGAAGACACCACTATCGCGGATATCGCGGTTGCCACCAATGCCGGACAAATCAAAACTGGCTCCATGTCCAGAACTGACCGCATCTGTAAATACAACCAGCTCCTGCGCATTGAAGAAATGCTCGGCGACCTGGCTATTTACGGTAGCAAAAAGTAATCTTTCACAGATTATTTGACGAATTCATACGGCGGGAAACATTTCCCGCCGTTTTTTTTTCATCTCAGCTTTTTCCTCTTTTCTAAAAATAACTTTTGCGGTTCCCGGTAAAGGTTGCATTCGCCAGTCAGAAGTTTATATTGTGACTTTGCAAAACAGTAAAATTATAAGACAAAGATATTAAAGAATGCGAATCATCGTCTGCATAAAACAGGTGCCGGAAACCAAATCCGTCAAGATGGATGAGAAAACCGGGACAGTCATCCGTAAAGGTGTTCAAGCAATTATCAACCCGCTGGACCTCTACGCCATTGAATCCGCGTTGATATTGAAAGAAAAATACGGTGCGGAAACCATTGCTCTAAGCATGGGACCGCCGCAAGCTGTCGAGGCGTTGAAGGAAGCGATGGCTATGGGCATTAATCAAGCTGTACTGGTCAGCGATAAAGCTTTCGCCGGTTCCGACACCTGGGCGACAGCATACATTCTGGCGGCGGCAATCCGGAAAAGCGGCGGTGGCGATTTGATTTTGTGCGGAGAACGCGCCACTGACGGCGATACCGGTCAGGTTGGCCCGGAACTGGCGGCAACGCTTGATTTGCCGGTGGCGACTTATGTCAATGCCATTGAATCCATTGAGAGCGGACATTGCCGGGTTCGGCGGCTGGTAGAAAACGGTGTGGAAGAGTTGAACGTGCAGTTGCCGGGCGTGATTACGGTGGTGAAAGAGGTTGGAGAACCCCGTCTGCCCACGTTGCGCGGCAAACTTCGCGCTAAAGCGGCCGAAATAAAAATTTTAACTCTGGCCGAGCTGGACGTTGACAAAAAAATGATTGGACTGGAAGGTTCGCCAACCAGAGTGGTAAAAATATTTCGTCCGCAAGTCACGCGAAACGGCAAAATTGTTCATGTCGCGGATGAGAAACAACTGGCGGCGGCGACAGAAGAATTTTTCAATTTTCTGCATACCAGAGGAGTGGATTTGCCATGAACGATATTTGGATTTTAGCTGAACAATGTCATGGCAAAGTATTGCCGGTATCTTTTGAACTGCTGCACCGCGCACGCGAACTTTCTGCTCAAAATGGCGGGAAAATTTGCGCCATGATTATCGGTTCAGACATCGCGGAAGCTGAACTTCAGTCGTTGACGGATTGCGACGCCAAACTGGTGGTGGCGCTTGAGGCTCCGGAACTTGAATATTTTCTGCCGGAACCTTATTCCGCCTGCATGCTTGAAATCATCCGGAAATACCAGCCGGAAATAATTATTGCCAGTGCAACTTCAACCGGCAAAACTTTGATGCCGTATGTCGCCATGAAATCTAATACCGGTCTGACCGCCGACTGCACCCGCCTGGACATTGAACCGGCAACCGGTCTGTTGTTGCAGACTCGCCCGGCAATCGGCGGCAATATTATGGCGACAATCAAATGCGCCGGGTTCAAACCGCAAATGGCGACCGTCCGCCCGAAATCCTCTCCGCGTGTCGTTCCGGTTCCGGGAAGCACCGGGGAAATAGTCCGCATGAAAATTTCCGGCAAAATGCTTTTCTCCCGGGTTGTCCGGTGCGGTTTTGCGCCGGAAACGGAAGATATTAACTTGCAGGACGCAGAAAAAGTGGTGGTAATCGGGCGCGGAATCAAGAAAGCGGAAAATTTGCCGCTGGTCAGGGAATTTGCCGCCGCGTTGGGCGCTGCTATTGGCGCGTCGCGCGAAGTGGTTGACCGCGGCTGGTTGAGCTATTCGCATCAAGTCGGACTGAGCGGTAAAACTATCAGCCCAAAACTGTATGTCGGGATTGGCGTTTCCGGTTCAATCCAACATCTTGCCGGAATGCAGACTGCGGAAACGATTGTAGCCATCAACAATGATCCGGAGGCGCAACTGTTTAAAGTCGCCAATTTCGGCATTGTCGGCAATCTTTTTGATGTCCTGCCGCAACTGACCGCCCGGCTGAAAAATGGAGAACTGACATGGTAAACAAATCATATAATCGTGTTACCGCTGAAATCGTCGAAGAATTGAAAAATATTGTCGGCGCTAAATATGTCATTTTCGACGATGCGGAAAAGCTGGAACCTTATTCCCATGATGAAATTCCTGGAAAATCTTACCGTTCCATGCCGGAAGTCGTTGTCCGGACGCGCACTGCCGGAGAAATCGCCGCAATCATGAAACTGGCGAACCGGGAACGGATTTCAGTTACGCCACGCGGCGCAGGTTCCGGACTTTCCGGCGGCGCTGTGCCGATTCAAGGTGGTATTGTTATTGCCACTGACCGGATGAATAAGATTTTAGAGCTCGACAAGGAAAACATGATGATTGTCGTTGAGCCCGGAGTAATTGCCAACGACATCAATGAATTTCTGAAAGAACATAACTTGTTTTATGCCGGTTATCCGATGAGCTTGGAAACCTGTTTTATCGGTGGAAATGTTGGGGAAAACGCTGGCGGCGGCAAAGCGGTCAAGTATGGCGTCACCTCGCGTTATGTTCTCGGTCTGGAAATAGTAACTCCGACCGGAGATATTGTTGAACTGGGCGGAAAACTGCTTAAAGATGTTACCGGTTACAATATGGTTCAGCTCATGGTCGGGTCAGAAGGCACGCTGGGCATTTTTACAAAAATTATTTTGCGCCTGACGCCGCTGCCGAAAGTTCAGGCCGACCTGCTCTGCCTGTTCAAAGATTCAGAAACCGCCATCCGGGTTGTGCCGAAAATCATTACAGAAACTGGCATCACCCCTACTTCAATTGAATTTATGGATCGCGCTTCGGTAAAAATGGCGTGCGATTATTTGAACGAAACCATACCTTATCAGAATTGCGGCGCCATGCTGCTGATTACCGTGGATGGAACCGCCAAAGAACAGGTGGAATATGAATACGAAGCCATTGGCAGTTTTTGCGAAGCCAACGGCGCGCTGGAAGTGTATGTCGCCGATAATCCGTCCACCTCAGAACGCATCTGGAAAATCCGGCGCAATATCGGCGAAGCGTATAACGTATTTTCCTCCAGGCAAAGCGGCGAAGACTTGGTCGTGCCGCCTTCGGAAATTCCTGCCATCGTGGAAAAAATGCAGGAAATCGCTGCCAGATACAATATCATGGCGCCGTGTTTCGGTCATGCCGGCGATGGCAATCTCCACACCAGAATCGTCTGTCCGCCAGAATGGAGCAATCAGCAATGGCAGGAAACACTGCCGGTTATTCTCAAAGACATTTATATGGTGATTGCCCAATTCGGCGGTCGCATTTCCGGCGAACACGGCATCGGACACAAACGCAAACCCTACATGAAATATGTTGTTTCCGAAGAGTATTTGAACATGTTGCGCGCCGTAAAAAAAGGACTCGACCCGAACAATATACTCAATCCCGGTAAAATTTTTGACCTTTGAACTTTGCCTGCTTGCCAACCCGGATAATTTCAGGTTAAACCATGACATAGTCAGGTTAGCCCCAAGAATGGGAAAATGGGAAAATTGAAAAAAGTGGTTAAATTTTATTGTTTCCCGTTGCAAAAATACAAATCATAACGTATAATTAGTGCAATACGGTACGATATGGCAGACAAGGATTGGGTATGATGCAGACAAAAACAGAAGCTATTGCAGAAAAACTTCAGGTGGAAATCGCCAATAGTGTTTATACGGAAAAATTACCATCTGAACAAGAGATTGCGAAAATTTACTGCACTACTCCAGTGACAGCAAGCAAGGCGTTGAATTTGTTGCGTGACCGCAATATCATAATTCGGGTGCCGCGGCTGGGATCGTTCGTAAATAAAGAACATAGCAAACCGCTACGGATATTTCTAGGCAATACCAAACTGAGCAAATCTGTGTTAGAGCAGATTACAGCTACGCTTAAGAAAAAATTTCCGCAACTAAAAATTGAGATTGATGCTGGAGCGACTGATTACAGAAGAAATTTTTTTGATGAAGGTTATGACATTGTCCGCACTGTGGCTACTTTTCGTCTTTCTTATAGCAAATACGTTAAGCCTTTTCCGTCTGGAATTATAAATAAATATTTACAAAACGGAAACTTTTTTAATTGCGCATTTGATATTCATCGGGATAATCAACTTTATTACGGGTTACCTGTTCTAATATCTCCTATTGTAGTATTATATAATAAAGAATTACTTACGCGTTATAAGAGATTTGACTCTCCTTATGACTTAAAACTTGAAGATTTTGTGAATATAAAAAATGCGATTACCGCTGATGGCGATGTTATTTTCGCCACATCTGATCTAGCCGATGCCATGCTTCGCTACTTTGTTTTTTCCTGTCCTAATATGGGCGATACGGTTGACTTTTCCGGCCTAAAAGACCGCCTGTTGATTTTCTCCAAACTTTTTGGCGATAATCTAAATAACCAGAATAATAAATTTCATGATGGCAATGTCCTTTTTACATGGACTTGCAGACAATCATTGCATGAATTTTCTGACACGAAATTTAAATGGGATATACTGCCTCTTCCATGCATTCCGGGCCGGGCTGTTCCTGCAACTGGAGAATTCTTGACAGTTTCTAATCGCACATCAAACCATAAAGCAGCTTTTGAAGTTGCTGAGGCATTTTTATCATATGAAATACAGAAAATTATTGCGGACAATAGATTTGGGTTGCCGATAATGAAATCATTGATTGCTGACACACTGGACACGCATAGCTACCGAGATGATATTTTTGTTAATGACTTGTCAAATCTTCTGCTGAACAATGCTCTCGAACAGGATATAAACCTTAATTTATATACATTGTATCATGACATGATAGATAAAAAATATGATTTTGAAACTTTTATAGGAAAGGTTGAAAAAAATATTGCCGCACATTTTAAAATGCGCGAAGCTGAAGAAAAAATGCATTGCCGCCTTGGAGCGCAGACATATTAAACAGTAAGAAAAATCAGTCCGGCAGTGTTGTACGAATTTGCAGTTTACAAAAAAATTAAAGAGGCTAAAATGTCTGGGAAAGAAATAATCAAGAGAAAATTTACAACTGTTAGCGGAAAAGAATTTCACGTAAGTTATTGCAAAATAACTGGAAAATCCCCAGGACCGACATTGGCTTGTATCGCAGGGCAACATGGCATGGAACACAGCGGGCCGAATATTTTGACGCAAATAATTGAAGAGATTAATCCGGACAGTTTTGACGGCACGCTGTACTTGTGTCCGTGCGCCAATCCTTTGGCGCTTGAGCAGGATTACGAAATTTATCCTGAAAACGAAGATTTATCAAAATTAAAAGATTATTATTATTCCATATTCCGCCACAATTATTGTATCTACGGTCTGGGGCGTGAAGATGGAATTCAAACGATGTATAATATGAACCGTTTGTGGAATCGCAAGGAGATAATCGGGGTGGCTGGAGAGATAACCTCATGGTTATGGAGTGATATATGCATAAATGCTGATGTAACAATTGATTTTCACTCTTTGCAAGCGGAAAAACCTTTGATATTCAATGCTGCTCCGCAAGCTAATATCATTGCCAAATATTTTGGAATAGAGGCAATCTCAATGTATTGCCCAAATCCTGACGCCTACAATATACACAATTTGATGTATCAGTCCAATGGGCCTGGGCGCTACGGTTTTTGTGTTGAGTTTTCTATTCAGCACGGCTTAAAGGAATCAGAATATTCTGTTGGAATCAAAGGAATTTACAACATTATGAAGGCGATGGGAATGATGAGCGGAGAAATTATTCATTCACGCCCGGTATGGATTTTGCCACAAGGAGGTCAGAAATTAATCCGTACCAAAGCTGCCGGACATATTCGTTATTTTTTTAATGAATATGACCAGATTCAAAGCGGAGATAAACTTTACGAGATAAGAGACATTCAAACGCTTGAACTGCTTGATGAGGGATTTTCCCCGTTATGCGGTGTTATGGGTTTTAAAAGTCATCGCCCCGTAACTGTCCAGGGAGATGTCGCATGTCGAGTTTCCGAGGTTGAGTTGGCTGCTCCCGCCGGTGTCAGCCTGAAGAAATTAGGGAAAGAGTTTTTTAAAAATACTAACAATATGTCTACTGCCAATATTTTAATTAACGAAACAATTGCAGTATAAGTAGCGTAA
>JBAYVM010000181.1:0-6265 GCA_041674645.1 Victivallaceae bacterium
TATCGCAGCGCAATCTATCGGTGAACCAGGCACTCAGTTAACCATGAGAACTTTCCACATCGGTGGAACCGCTTCTTCTGCTTATAAACAGCCAATTATTACCGCCCGTAATTCAGGAACCGTTAAACTGGTTAACGTCAGAACGGTTACCAACAAGGCGCGTGAAACGGTCGTTGTTAATAAGAACGGTTACATTATCGTTTATGATGAAGCTGTGGCCAAAGAAGCGGAAAAGAAAGCCAGAGTCAAAGCGAAAGACGAAGCGGCGGCGATTGGCACATTCTACAATAAAGATTATGATTATTGGTCAGATGCTTTACGTGAAGCTGAACTTGACCGTTACGAACTTGAAGCTGGCGCAGTTCTTGAAAAAGGCGAAGGCGAAAAAGTTAAGGGCAATGAACAGTTCGTGCATTGGGATCCTTACCATGTTCCGATTATTGCTGAAGAAGAAGGCACAGTTGAACTGCATGACTTGGTTGAAGGCGTTACGCTCAACCGGGCTAAGCGCGGTGGAACTGAGGAAATTACGGTGATGGAACATCGTGAAGACCTGCATCCGCAAATTGTGGTTAAAAATCTGGCAGGTGAATTCCTGGCCAACTATCCGCTGCCAGCTGGCGCGTTCCTGATGACTAAAGAACGTGAGAAGGTATCGCCGGGTATGGTGCTGGCTCGTGTGCCGCGTCAAACTGCAAAGAACAAAGATATCACCGGGGGTTTGCCCAGAATTGCCGAACTCTTCGAAGCAAGAATCCCCAAAGACGTTGCGGAAATTGCCAGAATTGACGGTTATGTGGAAGTCGACAAGATGGCCCGTGGTCGTCGCCAGTTGCTGATTCGCGATCCTGAAAGCGGTATCACTGAAGAGCACAATAACATTCCAGCCCACAAACATCTTACTGTTGGTAAGGGTGACTTGGTGCACAAAGGTCAGAAATTGACTGAAGGTTCTATTGTGCCGCACACACTGCTTGAAATTTGCGGACAACATGAGTTGCAGCGTTATCTGGTCGATGAAATTCAGCTGGTGTATCGTGCTCAAGGCGTGGAAATCAATGACAAACATGTTGAAATAATTATCCGGCAGATGATGCAGAAAGTTAGAATTACCGATGCCGGTAACTCCGACTATCTGACTGGCGAACAGATTGAACGCGTTGACTTTGAGAAAGAGAACAAGGCAGTTGTCGCCAGAGGCGGCAAACCGGCAGAAGCGGAACCAATCCTGCTCGGCATAACCAAAGCATCGCTTGAAACTGAAAGCTTTATTTCAGCCGCGTCATTCCAGGATACCACGCGTATTCTGACCGAAGCCGCGACTCTCGGCAAGGTGGACATCCTCAACGGCTTTAAGGAAAACGTAATTACTGGACACTTGATACCGGCTGGTACAGGAACAGAATTACTGCAGACGTTGCGGTTGAAATACCTCGGCGAAGAGCTGGAACGGGAAATTCCTCAGTTTGAGGGATTCGGTCCGGATAGCAACGAAGTGGATGGCGACAATGCGCCATAGTGGGTAAATATTAGTCAAAACGGGCAGTGTTTGCACTTTTTTAAAAATAATTGAAAAAAAAGTTTGCAAACAGATAAAGTAACGTTATTTTAACTGCCCTTTGACGTGTATTTAAATATTAACTATTATTATAATATAAAACGGGTAAAGAAAAGATATGCCAACAATTAATCAACTGGTCCGTTTCGGACGGCAGAAAAAAGTGAAGAAGAGCAAATCCAGAGCTCTCAGCGCTTGTCCGCAAAGACGCGGAGTCTGCCTTCAGGTAACAACTAGAACTCCTAAGAAACCAAACTCAGCGTTGAGAAAAATCGCCAGAGTACGGTTGACCAACGGGCAGGAAGTCACCGCCTATGTCGGCGGCGAAGGTCACAATCTCCAGGAACACTCAGTGGTACTGGTAAAGGGTGGCCGTGTACGTGACCTGCCTGGTGTACGTTATCACGTTGTCCGCGGTGCTTTGGACAGTCTGGGCGTTGCGAAACGCAAACAGAGTCGTTCCAAGTACGGGACTAAACGTCCTAAATAATGGGATTCTATGAAGTTTAAGGTTGAACTGTCGACATCACTTGGTGCCGACAGTTTTGTTTGTTGAATAACAATAATGATTTCAAAGGACATCTTATGAGAAGACGCAGAGCAGTAAAAAGTGAATTGACACCTGATGTCAAGTACAACAGTGAGCTTGTTGCACGCTTGATCAATACTATTATGAGCAGAGGTAAGAAATCTACCGCGCAACGTATTGTTTATGGCGCGTTCGGCTTGATTAACGAAAAGAAGAACAATCTGGAGCCGCTGGAAGTTTTCTTGCAGGCGCTGGAAAATGTCAAACCGAAACTTGAAGTTAAGAGCCGCCGCGTGGGTGGCGCTACTTATCAAGTGCCGATTGAAGTAACCAATGACCGCCAGGTCGCTTTGGCGCTCCGCTGGATAACCAGCTACGCTAAAGGTCGCAAAGGCAAATCGATGACTGAAGCTTTGGCAGGT
This sequence comes from Victivallaceae bacterium, assembly GCA_041674645.1. Lineage (GTDB taxonomy): Bacteria > Verrucomicrobiota > Lentisphaeria > Victivallales > Victivallaceae > JBAYVM01. The sequence goes on from JBAYVM010000181.1 coordinate 2,510, forward strand.
GAACTGCTGGACGCTTTCGATAATACAGGAGCTTCCATCAAGAAGAAGGAAGACACGTTTAAAATGGCTCAGGCGAATAAAGCGTTCGCCCATTACAGATGGTAAAAGGCGGAAGTATGTCAGAGACAAATAACAAACAATTTCAAGAAGCTCCAGGACGTAAATCTCGACTGAAAGATGTGAGAAATATTGGAATTATGGCTCACATCGATGCCGGTAAGACTACTCTTTCCGAGCGAATTCTGTACTATTGCGGGATTAATTACAAGCTTGGTGAAGTTCATAACGGAACTGCGACCATGGACTGGATGATTCAGGAACAGGAACGCGGAATTACTATTACTTCAGCTGCGACTACCTGTATGTGGGACAATCACCGGATTAATCTTATCGACACGCCCGGACATGTGGATTTTACTGCTGAAGTTGAACGCTCCCTGCGTGTTCTTGATGGTGCGGTTGCGGTATTTTGTGCCGTGGGTAAAGTACAGCCGCAAACTGAGACAGTATGGCGTCAGGCGCAAAAGTACAAAGTGCCGATTGTTGCGTTGGTAAATAAAATGGACCGGACCGGAGCCGATTTTGATGGCGTTGTTAAAGATATGCGGTTCAAATTAGGCGCGACGGCTGTTCCATTACAGGTGCCGATTGGCAAAGAAGGCGATTTTGCCGGAGTAATTGATATTATTGAACGCAAAGCCATCTTTTTCGACGGAGATGAATTTGGCGCTAAAATGCGGATAGAAGAAGTTCCTGCGGAATATAAAGATAAATGCGAAGAAGCCCGGCATTATGTGATTGAATGCCTGGCTGAAGTTAACGAAGAAGTGATGGAAATCTTTTTGGAAGACCAGATTCCGCCAGTTGATTTGTTGATAAAAGCAATTAGAAAAGCAACTGTTGGTAGCGAGATTGTTCCAGTAGTATGTGCATCGGCGTTTAAAAACAAGGGCGTTCAGCCGTTGTTGGACGTAGTTACCAAATATCTGCCGTCACCTTTGGACGTGTGGGATATTCACGGGATGGACCCGAAGACTGAAGAACCGCTTACTCGTCATGTCGGCGATATGCAGCCGTTTTCTGCTTTAGTATTTAAGATTATGAATGATCCCTATGTCGGCAAACTTACTTTCTTCCGTATCTATAGCGGAAGCGCAGAAAGAGGCATGACGGTTTACAACCCGCGCACTGATAAACGTGAACGTCTTGGACGTCTACTTCAAATGCACGCAAATTCACGCGAAGAGATAGATTTTGTCTATAGCGGTGATATTGCGGCGGCGGTAGGATTGAGAAATGTTACCACCGGAGACACGATTTGTATTGAAGACGACCAGATTGTACTTGAGTCAATGACCTTCCCGGAACCGGTTATCTCAGTTGCGGTTGAACCTAAAACGGCGGCGGAAAGAGATAAATTGTACAAGGCGCTCGGCGCATTGACGGATGAAGATCCGACCTTTACCGTGCGCAGCGACGAAGAAACCGGGCAGACAATTATTTCCGGAATGGGCGAACTCCATCTGGATATTATTCTTGACCGCTTAAATCGTGAATTCAAGGTTGAATCAAATACCGGAAAGCCGGAAGTTGCTTATCGCGAAGCGTTAAATGGCAAGGCTGGAGCGGATACCAAGTTTGTTCGTCAGTCCGGCGGACGCGGACAATACGGTCATGTTATCCTTGATGTTGAACCTAGAGACCGCGGTTATGGACTGGTAATTGAGAATAAAGTAGTTGGCGGACGGATTCCGAAAGAATATATTAAACCAATTGAGAGCGGCATTAAAGAAGCAGCAGCTACCGGGATTATAACCGGATATCCTGTTACTGACTTTCATGTCAATATTCTTGACGGCTCTTTCCATACGGTTGACTCTTCAGAAATGGCATTTAAAATTGCCGGTTCAATGGCCTTCAAGGAAGCGGCAAGAAAAGCTGGCATTACGGTGCTGGAGCCAATCATGAAGGTTGAGATTACCACGCCGGATGAAAATATGGGCGACCTGATTGGTGACGTTACTGCCCGTCGGGGAAACATCGTCGAAGTTGATTCTGAATCTCAGACCAGCTTTACCAAGATATTGGCGCATGTGCCACTGTCAGAATTGTTCGGATACTCTACTGCAATCCGTTCACTTTCCCGCGGTCGTGCATCGTACTCGATGGAACCTTCACATTTCGAAAAAGTACCAAAACAAATTCAAGATAAAATAATGGAGAAGAACTGAGCATGAGTACAGGCAAAACTCAAAAGATTAGAATTCGTCTGCAAGCATACGAACATCGTATCCTTGATCAGTCCGTGGCGGAAATTCTCAATACTGCAAAACGTACCGGCTCCATGGTCGCGGGACCAATTCCGCTTCCTACCCGGATGGAACGATTCACCGTGAATCGCTCTCCGCACGTGGATAAGAAATCTATGGAGCAGTTTGAAATCAGAACTCATAAACGATTAATGGACATCATCAATCCGACATCGAAGACAGTTGATGAATTAAAAAAACTGAACCTTCCTGCCGGCGTTGATATTGCAATAAAAATTGGAGTCTAATTAAAGATTTCAATGATACCAATGCCTTTTAACCGAGAAGGTAAGTATCGAAAGGAGCATTATGAAAGGTTTAATCGGTAAGAAAATCGGCATGACGCAAGTCTATGACGAGCAGGGCAGAATTATTCCTGTTACTGCGATTCAGGCTGGGCCATGCGTTGTAGTGGATGTTAAAACTAAAGATCGCGACGGATACTCCGCGCTGCAACTTGGTTTTGGCGAACGTAAAGTAAAGAATGCTACCAAAGCTCTGCAAGGACATTGCGAAAAGGCTGGAATCAAGGGTAATCCTCCTTCCAGACTGCGCGAGTTCCGGACACAGAATGACCCGGCTGTAGAACTGGGCTCTGTGCTGAATGCTGATGTATTTGCTGAAAACGATTATCTTGATGTTACCGGGGTTATCAAAGGCCGTGGTTTTCAAGGTGTTGTAAAGCGGTATCATTTCGGTGGCGGTCGCGCCAGTCACGGCGGTGGATGGACAAGAAGAACCGGTTCGGTTGGACAATGCGAATTTCCTGGTCGTGTCGATAGGGGCAAGAAGATGCCTGGCCATATGGGTAATGTCCGCAGAACCATTCAGAATCTGAAAGTTGTCCGCGTGATGGTAGATGATAATATCCTGTTGGTAAAGGGTGCAGTTCCAGGTCCTAATGGCGGAACTCTTCTTATCCGGCAAGCCATCAAGAAGCAGAGCAAATAAGGGTAGGTGAGAAAATGTCAAAAAAGTTAGAAATACTTGATTGCAAGGGAGCTTGTGTTGGTGAATACGTTCTCCCGGACAACTGCCTTGAGCTGGAAAAAGGTGAGCAGGCGGTTCACGATGTAGTAGTAGCGTTTCTTGCCGGTCAACGGGCAGGTACAGCTTGCACCAAGACGCGCGCTGAAGTTCGCGGAGGCGGCGCCAAGCCGTTCCGTCAGAAGGGAACCGGACGTGCCCGTGCGGGTAGCAGTCGCAATCCTGTGTGGACCGGCGGCGGAGTGGCTTTTGGACCGAAACCGCGCGATTTCAGCAAGAAAGTCAATAAGAAAGTTAAAAAGCTGGCATTAAGACGAGCTTTTTCTGAAAAAATCGAAGAAGGCAGCGTAATCGTCATTGATAAACTGGAAATTTCAGATCATAAGACAAAAAGCGCCAGAGCGGTTCTCGATAATTTGAAAATCGTGAAGACCGGGTTGTTAGCAGTTCTGGAATATGA
>JBAYVM010000182.1:0-6250 GCA_041674645.1 Victivallaceae bacterium
AAGGTAATATAAATTCACTGGACAGCATTTCCACCGTGTAATCGTTGACAGTTCTCCATATCAGATACCCGGCAGTCAATTCTGATGAGGCATCAAAAGTTAGTGTTTCTTTCATGGAGTCAACTTTAGCTTCGGCGGTGACCGGTCCAGGACTCCACTGATTAGGTTTGATTGTACCTTTGAGGAAGTTCAATCCGGCATCCTTCTCCGACAGCAACAGAATGCCGCCCAAACGGTCTGGTGGCACATTTTTTTCACCTGAGTCCGAATAATATTTGATGGTTGCAATATCGGATAAGGTTTTCATTCCGGCTAAAGTTCCTCCCAGTCGAGGATAATTTTTAATCCTGAATCCGATTTTCATTTCCGTCTTGAGTGGACTGTTGTTGGTTAACTTCATTATTGTTTTGATTGTTTTGCCGCCATCACACAACGAGATTTCCTTACTGATCTTCAGACCTTCCAGCGGATTTATTTCGGCATTTGCCCCTTCATAACCTGAAACAATATAAGTGAATTGCGCGAATGGGTTGCCAGCGTCGCTGATGCCGATATTTTTAAGCTCGAACGGAAATGAAATTCGCTGCTTGGTGTCGTAGAAAGAGAATTGACCCAAAAAACCACGGTTCTGATAAAAAAGATAATCTTTGGCGGTATTGTCAATATCCTTCCAGCCGACGATGTCAGCGCCTTGGGCCGGTGAGATATAAATTTTAAATTTGTCCAGTTGCAATTTCAGTTTTGGAGCTCTGTTTTCGCCTGAAAGTACTGACCATGAAACCAAGGCGGAGTTTTTGGCAATGCTTTCAAATCTGGTTGTTTGGGCCAGTTGTTTTTTTGCAGAAGCTAATTTTTCCTCAAGTCCGGACTGAGAGACTGTCTGCGCAGCAGAGACTTGCGTTTTTCCGGGCGTAACTTGCAGCAACAAGACATCGCCGGGTGGAATCTCAGCCAGAAATCCGGCGCGAATTTGCGTTCCTGTCAGTCCGCTACCATCGTTTCTGTTAGCAAAATACTTTCCGGTTCCAATATCCTGCACTTGAAAATGTCCGTCTTTAATGTCTGGAATCGCCAACCGCAGCAGGCAGGCGGAAATACGGTTGTAATTCAACGCAGTAATTATGTAAGCATTGTCTTTTTTATGTATCAAAGTTTTTACGGTAGTTTTGAAATCCGGCGACGTGACTTGCAGCTTTTGTCCGTCGTCTTCAAATGTCTGCGTGAAGACATTGACCGGTTCCGCCAGCAGTTTACACTCCCTGGTTGAAAAGTAGAAATTCTCCGCTTGCCCAACAAGATTGAACGCCTCTGCTATTTTATGTAAGTAATCTCCGTCGAAAGCGTCTGACGGCCAGAAACCGATACCTGCACACCCCAATGCCGCTGCCGCCACAATGTTTTGTTTTACTTCCAGCGGAGAGTAACGCTTGTAAAAACGGTCTTCATTTTCGGTCGGGTCAATTAACGGAAAATTCTTTTTCTTCAATATCTTATTGTTCAGTTCAGTGTCATTATAAAATTCCAGTCCGGAGTAGTAAGGCATATTCATGTGTAAATCAACATCATTGTCTGAAAGTCTGACGTCAACTCCGCACCAACTGGACAGCGGCTGGCTTCCAGAGTGAATCGGGTCGCTACAAATTACCGCTTTGACTCCGGGAAAATGTTTGTGGACGGCATCACAGAACTTTCTGATAATTAGACTATGCTGATATACCCGGAAATTAAACCATTTAACGCCATATTTACTCTTAATCTCGGTTATTTCTGGCACATGGTCCAGCTTGGCGTATTCTGCAAAGCGTTTCCTGTCTTCGGCGCTGTAACCATGTTCCATCGCTCCAGGTTCACAGTCATAAATAATCATTTCCGGCCTGGACAGCTTCTGCTGTCTAACTTTTAATGCTTCGGGAAAATATTTGTCCCAAATCAACCCTTCTGGATCTTCTGCCAGATAATAAGGAGCAACCGCACTTTTGACGGGCTTGCCTTTGTCATCAATCAGCGGCGGTATCTTGCCGGAGTTTATTCCGCGGCTCAATCCGGTCTCTCCAATCAAAGGCGTTGCCATATTTGACCCTAACATTATTGATGATTTAAAGCTTCCTTCTATTCCGGCACGCACATCATCAGGGAAACTATTCCACTGCACTAATTGCATGGTTTTAGGATAGTCCGCCAATGATTTCCAGTATGGCAGATAGGAGTTTTTTATATCATCGAACGGAGCAGTTTGAGAAAATAGATAAGATACCATCAAGCCGAACTGCTTAACTTTTTTTGCCGGTTTTTTCGGAACTGAAAGAGCCGTCAAGTTGAACTGATTTTCCTTGCCGCTTAATTTGCCTGAGTGCAAACTCCAGAACGCCACACCGCTTTTTCCGGCGCTGCCTGGCCTGGCGGCAATGAATATCCGGTCAAAGTTGCACCAGGCATATCCGCTTGTCTGCATTCGCCGAATAATATTGCCATGGATTACGATAACATAACGCCGATATTCAATTCCATTTTTTTTAATTGCAGATTCAGAATATTTTTCAGGGATGAAAGCCAATCTGCCTTGCGCGTCTTTGCCGTTCAGCAGTCCGGGACAGGCTCCCTTAAACTCAAAATCAGGCGGTAAATCCAGTGTCAGTTCCAAACCGTCTTTCTCTGTCTGTACACGGTCGCCGCAGACGTCCAGCAATAACATGCCGGGCAATCCTTCACAGACTGAGTAAGACTGATTCTGAAAATCTACTGGAAATAACTTGCCGCTGAGGCCTGTAACCTTAGGAGCTTCTATTTTCTCAATAATCACGTCATCATACCATACCGTACCGGAAGCGCTGCGCAATGATAAATAGATTGTCGCCTTACCAGCCTTAATATCCCGTGAATTAAAGTTGAATTCAACTCTTCCCCAGTCAAAAGTACCAACTCCAGGCTTGAACATTCCGGTAGGACTGCCGTCACGGAAGATTTTCTTGCCGTCTTGCATGTAAAATCTCGCGCCGCCCCACGGTTTTTCCGCAACTATCTTATCACCTTTCATCCAACATGAAAAATGATAATCTGTATTCGGCTCCAAATTGACGTTTTGCACGATAATCGTATCCTGCCCCAGCTGATTGGTGATTTTCAGCGCGGCCGGAGCGGATGTGTTGATGGCAGTATCAACACCCCATGTCCCAGGCGGCTTTGCCCATCCCAGCGACCAGCATGCCGGACGCAACTGTTGAGTATATATCTTGAAATCACCGTTACTAATCAGATTGTCAGCAACCATAGAGCTTATGGTAATGAGCATAAAAATAGCTAGAGAGAAAACAGTTTTCTTGTACATTTATATTCCTTAAAATAACATTTGATTAAAAAATCACAGGAACTTGGCCCCTCATGGAATCAGTGACAAAAATATTTATTTCAAATAATTGTCATCGCCGGATCGATTGTAATAATTAAAGTACCCTCTAAATGTGATTGGATTGGTTGGCGGTATTAACGACTGTTTTGGATTTAACATATTAACTGCGTGACCGTCCACAAACAGGAAGTTTGAAGTTCTCCCAGAATGCCAGGGGCCGAGACGCGGCGCAAAATTATCCCACGCAACGGTATAAGCGTCATCAGAGTCAACAAGCATCGTTCTTATGGCAGGTTTAACTACTTTTGATATATTCTTCGCGCCATTAATAAAAGTTCCACCTGAATAAGAGCCTGGCAGTGTAACATTGTATGCATAATTGGTGTATATATTAAAAGTTCCGGAAATGGAGACGTTGGATGGGCAGTCAATAAGGACTCCTGTATTTTGAATTTTCCCAGTTGCCCAGGTCGGCACATATCTTCCCTTGACCAGCGGGCACCAATAGGCATCATACCATCCGTTTGAGAATGTCGGACCACATGTTGCTGGAACAAAATATCCGTTGAAATCATTAATATATATATTGTTTGCCAATCCAAGTTGCTTCAAATTATTAACGCACTTTATTGCCTTTGCGGTCTCCCGTGCTTTATTCAGCGCCGGAAGCAGCATACTGGCAAGAATTGCTATGATAGCTATTACGACCAACAATTCAATGAGGGTGAAAACTGTCTTTTCCCTGTTTGTTTTATTTGCTTTCATTTGTCAAATCCTTTGTTCTTGTTTGGTTTTACTCTGTCTAAGTATATTATAGATGAAATCATTTCATATGTCAATAGGCGAACTGTAATAATTCATAAAAAACTTTCTTTATTGATTTTGCTTAAAGATTTTCATTCATTTGAATTCTCCTTTCCTGGGCCGTTGCCGCAACACGGCTTCCGCACTTAAAAATTCAGTCTGTAACCTATCCGCTTCAAATCATGTAGAGTTTATTTTCATAAATCTAATGTTTTGAAGATAACGCCGCAACCGCATTTAATGATTCATATTAGCTCCTTTGTAACTTGAATTAATATTATTTTAGAAAATACAGCAATGAAATTGTTATTGTTTAAGACTACGGAGCAGTCATTTCAGTCGAAGACAATGCCCGTTTATACACCTTTGCGCAGTCAATCTGTCCTTTCATATAGTTACCTGCCTCCAGGTCGCAATCCCAACATAAGTGACTTGAGCGAAACCCAGTTTTATTTTGGCCTTGATAGTAAAATCTAATGTCCCTAAATTCAAACTGTTTTTTTGTCCTCAATTCACATGATTACTACTGCCGCACGATAAAGTGGAGTTGTATTGTAAAGACCAATTCGTTGAGCCGTTGATGTCCGGGGCGGATATAAGGCACTGTCTGCTGCGTTGTAAATGCGGCTGAGTCGCAAACGCTCCAATACACAAAAATACTTCGAGAATAACAAATTGCATGATTAACGATTTCTTGCGCTCGCTCATTTTCACTCCTTTGTTTATTGATTCTCTTTTATATGATATTTTGCCGGATTATTCTGAAAATTTTCGGCAAAGATAAATGTAATAATTGCATCATGCATGAAATATTTCCATGTGTCAACGAGGCGGTTATCTTTTTTTCGAAAAAAACTTGCATTTTAAATGAAAGAACATATGATTATATGTGAAACACTTTCATATGATGCAAAAAGGAAACAAATGAGCCAGAAAAGAATATCTGATATTGCAAAAGCGGCCGGCGTGTCTCCGGCCACTGTGTCCAGAGTTTTCAATAAACATCCTTATGTCAAGGAAGGGATTCGCCGTAATGTGCTGGAAATAGCGCGGGAATTAAAGTATGCGCCAAAATTTACAGCTACCAGAAACAATATCGGGATTGTTGTCAACGGCATTGACGGCATTAACCTTGGACAGTTTGAAGTACTGATAATAACTGCACTTTCTCAATTGTTTTTCAAACGTGGTTACTCTTTTGAAATAATTCCGCACACATCTGTTCCTCTGTTGCATAATACTTCATTGAAAGGCTTGATTGCAATCTCACCGGCTGCAGCCAACATTCTGAAGGTATTGGACATTCCCATGGTGACAATTAACCACGAGATTGAAAATATTCCTTCAGTTTCTACCGATCACCGGCAGGGGCTGAAAATATCTGTTGATCATTTTTGTGCTAAAGGGCATCGGCAAATTGCTTATATTGGAGAAAATCCAGTTCCAACATCATGGGGGATGGCGGAGCGGCTGGCTGGTTATCGCGATGGCCTCGCCGCCAACGGTCTGGAATTCAATCCGAAATTTGTAAAAAAAGACGAAGAATCATTGCTGGAAGCGTTTGCCCGTATTGTGAAAACCGGTTGCAGCGCAGTTATCGTCGGGTGCGAAGGCGTTGTCCCGCAGTTCTGTTATATGATGTATTTGATGAATAAATCAATTCCCGCAGATATTTCAACGATTTCGTTTGAGACTGCCAATTTGTCGCAGTATATGGTGCCGCCGCAGACTACTATAGACCAGAACTTTCCTCTGCTTGCTGAAACTGCGGTTGCCCGTTTGGATGAAATAATTTCAGGTAACCAGATTGAACCGCTACATTTTCGTCAGGAAAACCGCTTGATTGAACGGGAATCAGTCTTTGATTTGACTAAACATTCTTAACCAGTCTGATGATTGCGGCATCATTCCCGTCAATATTCAGTTCTTTACCTGTGCTATTGCCGGAAATTACTTCCGCCATTTTCCAGCCGTGTCCAATAACAGGTTCCACTTTTGCTGGCGTCGGATTATAGTTGATTAACACCGCAATAGCCTCATTGCCGGAGATAACATGTTCAGTAACGCCGACTTGAGGATTGCCGGAAACTATAATCCTGC
>JBAYVM010000183.1:0-6243 GCA_041674645.1 Victivallaceae bacterium
ACACTTCGCGGATTGCCTCCTCCTCGCCGCAGATGTGGCGGGAGATTATCGAACACAATCAACCGGCTGTGCTGGAAGTCGTAAAAGAATTTGAGAAAAGATGGCATCATCTGCGTGAAATCATTCAAAACCAAGACTATGAACAGCTTGAAGCGGAATTTTGCCAAGGCAAAGAGCTCCGCGACGGCTGGATAAACTACAAAAACACCAAGCATCACTGCAACTGGTAATCAGGACAAGCGATATGAACAAAATTGAACCGGTAATTGAAATTTGCAACGCCAACGTCCATCTGGGCGGAACCTTAATCCTTAAAGACTTTAACTGGCGCGTGGAAAAAGGCGCTCACTGGTTTATTCTCGGCGCCAACGGCGCAGGAAAAACCACGTTGGTAAAAACGTTAATGGGTTATGCCTGGCCGGTTTTCGGCGCAAAAGTAAAAGTGTTAGGTAATACTTACGGTCAGGCCAATCTTTCGGAAGTGCGCAAAAAAATCGCCTGGGTCAGCCCGTTCATGCAACAATGGACGTCTTCTGACTGGACCGCGCTGCAAATGGTCATCTCCGGTCTGGACGCGACGCTCGGATTATTCCGAAAACCAACTCCGGATGAAATCAGCAAAGCGCTGCAAGTAATGAAAAAGCTCAACTGCGCCAAACTGGCGGAACACAGTATGGATGCAATGTCCTCCGGCGAACAAGTAAAAATACTGATTTGCCGGGCGTTGATGCACGACCCGGAACTGATGATTCTGGATGAGGCCTGTGTTCACCTCGACCTCTGCAGCCGGGAATTTCTGTTAAAAACCATCGAAGAACTGGCGCGCCGGGAAGATTCTCCGACGATTATTTTCATCACTCAGCGAATTGAAGACATCACACCGGTTTTTGAGCGTGGAATGATTTTGCGAGAAGGCCGGATTGTCGCCACCGGTTCCAGAACAGAAATACTTACCGAAGACAACCTGCTGAAAACTTTCGGCATGAAGGTCCGCATCATGACCGGCGCTTCCGGCAGGCTCTGGCCTATCCTGGAGTAAAAAGTCGAAAGCGAGTTCAGGCATCTTAATTGCATAAAGCCGGAACTCATCGCAATAATGGATTAGATTTTTCGTTAAAAAAGTATAATTCAGTTTTGATAAAAATAGCGCGGCTTTAATTTCCTGCGTTTATCGCTTGTCATGAGGGATTTACTGTTGTATCTTTAATTCTGGAGCGATTGCCGGGTGGAAACTAGCGATAAAGACTTTTCGCGCTGGGAGATTTAGTACGGCATATTCAGATATTAATGCTTAAATTTTAGCTAAAGGGGCTGCTATGACTCAACATAACAATTTGCCAACGTTTACAGTTCAGGAAGGCTACGGAAAAAGCCATGAATATGTCATGGACGGCAATCAAGTCGTCGTCGGGCGCGATTCGGAATGCAATATTGTCATCACCAAGAGCGATGCATCCAGAAAACACGCCAGGATTTTTCGTGACGGCAACCGGTTTATTTTGGAAGACTTAAAAAGCGTCAATGGCACGTTCGTCAACTCCACGCCGATTGCTGACAAATGTGAAATCAAGCACATGGATATAATTCAAATCGGTTCCTGCATGCTGGTCTTCAATGATCCGGACAACCCTTCAAAATTAGACGCGGAAAACACCAAAACCAAAACTCTGGACGTAAATTTCTCTTTTGATTTCATCAAATATGTAGTGAAGAAGCTGGAAGAAAACATTGGCCGGGTGTTCAAAGGCAAGCCGGAGGTAATCCGGAATGTGGTGGTCTGTCTTTTCGCTGACGGTCATCTGTTGATTGAAGATGCGCCCGGAGTCGGCAAAAGCATGCTGGCTCAAACGCTGGCTAAATCTATCCAGGCCAATTACAAACGCATTCAATTCACTCCGGACATGCTGCCTTCGGACATCACCGGAATGAATATTTATGATGAAACGACGAAGGAATTCAAATTCATGCCGGGGCCGATTTTCGGCAACGTTATTCTGGCGGACGAAATCAACCGCACGACGCCGCGCACGCAGTCCAGTCTGCTGGAATGTATGTCGGAATCGGTCATCACTATTGACGGCAAACCGCATGTGCTGCCAAAGCCGTTTTTTGTGATTGCCACCCAGAATCCGGACGACTATCACGGCACTTATCCGCTGCCCGAACCGCAGCTTGACCGTTTTCTGATGCGTTTATCCATTGGTTATCCGGATGCTGCCGCAGAAAAGGAAATTCTTGAATCACAAATCACTTCGCATCCGCTCAATGAAATCTCGTATGTGATAAAAGCGATGGATGTAGTCCGGTGTCATTCGCTGGTAAGAAAAATTCTCACCTCCGATGCCATCAAGGAATATATTGTCAAAATATCCAATGAGACCAGAAAACATCCGGCGTTAACCAATGGTTGCAGCCCCCGTGCCTCATTGGCGCTGATGCGCAGCAGCCAGAGCCTGGCGGCTTATTACGGAAGAAATTATGTCATTCCGCGTGATGTCCGGGAAATGGTAAAACCGGTTCTTGCCCACCGGGTTCGGTTGAAGCTCCGTTATCAAGGCGAATGGAGCAGTTCAGAGAAAGTTCTTGACTCAATTATCGAATCAATTCCGATGAGTAACGAGGACAAAAATTTATGATTTTGATCATGCCGACATACCGCGGCGTGATTTTCTCATTCGCCGCGCTGGGCAGTATTGCCATCGCGCTGGTCAACACCGGACTGGCCACTGCGCTTACCGCGTCCTGCCTGGTCGGTTTTGTGGCTTCCAGTTTTATTCTGGCGATGTTTTCGCTGTTCAGTCTGGAATTAAATCGCCGCGCCAACCGGGACAGTGTTAAAGGCGAAAAACTTCAATTGCCGTTGAGCATTACCAATCACAGTTTCCGTTACCGGCAATCGTTGATTATCCGGGAAAAATGTCCGTTCACTTCTGGCGGAGTTTTCAATTATCCGGTTCCACCACTGGCGCCTGGCGAAGAAATGGTTCTTGACCGTTTGATACCGGCGACCAAACGCGGGCATTACAAATTGAACCGGATTACGTTAATTGGCGGCGATCCGGCTGGTCTTTTTTACCAGACGCGCCATTTCAACCGTCCGACAGAAGTAATGATTTTCCCGGAGACTGTCAACACCTCCTGGCTGCCGTTGCGGCTGAAACACAAATCCATGCCGGAAACAGAAGGGCGTCCGCTGGGTTTATCAGGTCAAGGGCAGGAGTTTTTCGGCATCCGGAATTACCGGCATTCTGATGAATTCAGATTCATTCACTGGAAAGCCACAGCCGCCAAGAAAAAATTAATGGTTAAAGAATTTGAAGCCAACACCGTTGACCAGGTCACAATCCTGCTGGACACTTTCACCAAAGATATCGGTTTGGACCAGATTGATGACAATTTTGAATTTATGATTAAGACCGCCGCCACGATTTGCTCGTATCTCGCTGAAATGTATTGTCGTCTCCAGTTTTTTACTGTAGGAATTGACAACCGGATAATTCATCTCTCCGGAGACTCGGTAAGCATTAAGAATAAGATAATCACCTCACTGGCAACGTTAAAAGACGGTTCAATGCCGCTGGACGAACTGCTTGGCCATACCCTGGACCGGATTCATCCAAATTCAATTTTTTACTGTCTCACGCTGTCCGAACCGGAAAGTTTGCAGAAAAATTTTGAGGCGTTACTGGAACAAGACATTGATGTAAGATGGATTTATGCGCCGAAACAATATTTCCCGATTATTGATCCGGAAAAGCCACGTATCATTCACAAAGGGAAAGTAAAAGTGCATGAGCAAATTGGAATTACTCCGTATATAGCAACGTTTAAAACTGATGTGGCGGCAATGTTGAGAAATGACTAAAGCAATCAAAAAACAGGAAAAGCTGGAGAAAATCGTTGACTTCTCCACGTTGCGAAAAATGCCGGAACGGCTGCCATTCCATTGGTTGTATGTTTTTTTCTTTGGACTGGCGTTAATCTCTTCTTTATGGCAGCATGGACACCCGGCATTAACCGTTACTGTTCTGGCATTAATCATTCCGCTGGGCATAATGGCTTATGTGCCATACCGGAAAATGAGTTCAGAATTACGTTTTTACATGCAAATTGCGATTATTGTTGCATCCGGAATATGGTTTGCGGTCCGCATGAAGCAACATATTTCCATCGACAAAATCTTAATTGAAAGCGTTTGCATCTGCGGCTTGTGTTTCATTTTTGCGCAACGTTCAGCCGACTATGATTATCTTTTCCTTATCAGTATTTTCCTGCTTCTTTACGGAGCTCTTCTGCCAAGAGCAATATTCATTTTAGTTTTTATAATTGCATTTATTCTAGCCGCCTTTCTACTTTATTCAACTCGGATTAAATCTCTTTCCGGGCAGGGAAATATAAAAAATCCGGCCAGAATTTTTCGTCGCAACTGGCCGCAATTTCTCATTCATCTCTGTCTTGCATTCAGCATCTTCTGGTATATGTTCGCGCTGTTTCCGGACGGCACAACCGAGCAGGAAGGCTTATTTGAAGTGTCGTTCAATACAGAGAATGATTCATTGCTTCCGCCTGAAATCAGAAACTGGTTCGGATTCAACAAAATCAAAAAAAGTGACAAGGGCAAATTGATTGTAAAAGGCAGTAAACCGATGGTTCTTGGGCAGCAGGGGCCAAAGGTTGCCGTAAAAAACAACAAAAGCAACAGCAGCGCCGGCGATGGCGGTTCCGGCACTCCGAGCGACGAAATGATTTTTCGCGTAAAATCTCCGGTAAAACTCTACTGGCTGTGTCAACTCTACGATCAGTATGATGGAGTCAGTTGGACGGTATCTCCACAAACATTAAATTTTGACAGTCGCCGCACAGACAAGCTGGACAATCAGGTAATCCATCATACCGTAGAGCAACAATTCATTATCGAAAAATGGCTGACTCCTAAATTGTATTCCGCCTACCGGGCTGTGTCATTCGATTTATATAAGCAGAATCAGAGACTAATCAGGATAAAAACTAACGCTTACGGCGCGGAACTTGAAGAGAAACAGTATCCTGCGCTGCCGTTTAACTATTCCGTCAGCTCAATTCTGTATATCCCTAATCTTGATTATTCAAACGCCAAAGACACTCCGGCAGTCAGCTACTGGGTGGACCGGATACCTAAAAAAGAGTTTTTGAAACTACCAAGAGCTAATATCAGTCAACGGCTCCGGCTGCTGGTCAAGCGACTGACGATGAATGTCGCCGACCCGTTCAAAAAGGCTATCATTCTGCGCAATTATCTCCGGGAAAATTACAAATATCAGCAATTCTCAGCCAAACCGCCACCAGATAAAGAGGCGGTTGACTATTTCATTTTTGAACTGAGAGAAGGACATTGCGAATACTTTGCGTCTTCACTGGCAGTACTTGCCCGACTTTGCGGACTGCCGTCAAGAGTCGCCACCGGCTTCTCGCCCGGCAACTACAACGCATTAAGCAAATACTTTGAAGTACATGCCTATCACGCTCATGCCTGGACGCAAATTTTTATCGAAGGCATGGGCTGGCTGACTTTTGATGCCACCCCGCCGGGCAATATAGTTTCAAAAACTACGCCATTCGGCATTGGAAGCCTTCGCGATCCGTTCGGCGACAGCTGGCGCGTCATGCCTCCGGAATTGACCCCGGAAACGCTGGAGTTAGTCCGCAAAGGACATTTTGACCAGATGGAGCGTGATAAAAACGGAACAAAATATACTACTACGGAAAAGCTGCTTATGGAAGCCTCATTAACTCCGGAAAGGGCCAAGGACATACTCAAAGATTGGCTCGACAGAGCCTTGCCCAACGTCAAAGGCGCCGGCTTTGAAAAACTGACAACCCTGTATCTGCAAATAAAGGACGGTCTTAAAAAAATGTTCGCAAATATTATTGCGCATTTTCAGAACGCAATAAATTCAGTCACCAGAAATTGGAAGTTTTTTCTGCCGTTGCTGGCAATAATAATTGCCGTCTTTATGGAAATCAACATTATCCGTGCTTATCTGCAAAAAAAGCGTTCTTTAAAAAATTGTCGTCAGCGTTACCTGGAGGCAAAAAAAGCGATTGATTACAATCCAGCCGAAACCGTTCGTCTTTGCTACCTGACCGTCAGACAATTACTGACACTGGCCGACTTCCCGCGCAGACACAACCAGGAACTTCTGGCCTACGGAACATCGTTGGAACTTATTGACCATCAGCTGTGCAAAGATACAGTAATTATAT
>JBAYVM010000184.1:0-6242 GCA_041674645.1 Victivallaceae bacterium
CGCTTCAATCGCATCTTTTATCTCTGCAATCCGGTCTGAATATTCGCTTTCAGTCAACTCAGGAGTGAGTTTTCCGCACCAGGCATGAATATTATCAGTCAAATCAAATCTCACTGGAGCAACATTATAAATGCCAATCCAGGCGGCAGGAAATTCCATTGACGCATGCACTTCAAACGCCAGGTCAAATGCCACTGCCGCTTCGTAGGAGATAAAACCGGCAGCATATTTACCCGCCTTTAAACAATCATCCAACTGACACAGAACTTCTTTCACTGAATCAGGCGACTGAGCGACCAGTATCTGTTCCGGATGACTGAACATGCCCCAACCGCCTCTGTCAGGCAAACGGCAAATGACAGTACCTTGCTGACGCATAGTTTCAAGCAAATGATTAGCATTCATAATAGACTTCAGCCACCGGTAAACCGAAAACCAGATTCAACCTGTCACTCAGTACGATTCACGTTCCTGAGCCCACTGTTGAATTTTCTTTTCCTCTTCAGCCCATCTTATATCACGGACAGTATCGGTAAATTTCTTAAAATAAAGTTTGATGATTTCCTGGAATATATATAAGTTCTGAATGCGTTCCGCGAACCGGCTTTCCGCGTCCATTTCTTCGCCTTCAGGCAAATTAAGACTGCAAAACGCAAAACGGTCTGCATCAAAAGTACCGCTCCAAATATCTTCTCCGCGAGTAATCGCGAATTTCGCCTTTTTAAGTTTTTTACCCACAATCAGCGCAGCTTTTGCCTCGGCGCTGCGCAACGGACTGCCGCCTTTTTTCAAAGTTGTTTCCGCTGCGCCTCTGGCTTCAGCGGAGAATGCAAATGACAACGGAGCTTCAACCATTACATCAAACTCTCCGAACTGCTCATGCGTGACTTTGCCGCCTTCATTCTCACTATAGTACCACAACCAGGTAAGAAAATCGCGCCCCGGAGTCATTTCACCATCAGCATGTTCGGAAAACATTACTTCCGGAAGCGAACTTTCGGTAATCTCGTACATATCAGCCAACATCAAGCCAGGCGTCAACTGTATCGGCTCGATATTGGTGGTCTTGATGAACAGTGCGATGAAGCAATCCAACTGTGCTGTTGAAGCGGTTCCTACATAAAGCAGATTAGCCGTCCGGTCAATTACCATCGGCACGCCGGCAATTCCCGGAGGCATTTTCATTAAATGTTTTTCCAGCGTGTCTTTCTTAATTTCCCGCTTTACTCTAGTTGGAACCATTGCAGACTGATGGGCCTGCATGTAAACCAATTCCTCACGCTTACAGATGGCATTAAGCAATGTTCCCGGCATCTTGCGTTCGGCTTTACGCAAATTCAAATAAAGATGCCCTCCCCGGATGCCAGTACTCTCGTCAATCGTGGTTTCCAGCAAGTGACGTCCGCTTACCCAGCCAATCTGTGGTTCTTCTTGAACGTGATCCAGCAAGCCAGCCTTCTTCGCCTCGAAAAGCTCCAGCAAATTTTCCGGCAGTTGTCCCGGCAGTGAATATATTGTTACGGTTAGTGATCCGTGTTCGAATGGCATACCCTGTCTCCTGTTTATCTGTTTTTATATTATATCTTTTTCAAACTGTCAAACTTATTTCCCAATTATCATCAGCTAGTGAAAACACTTACTATAATTCAAAAATAGCTTCCTGCCAACACCAAAATTCATAATGTTTCACCAAAGCGGAATATTCCCAATCAGCGCAAAAAAAATCTCCGTAAAATTGCTTCCACGGAGATTTTAAATTTATCAGATATTAATCCGGTTTTATTTTTCCAAATCTTTCAGCGCAGCTTTACGACTGAGTCTGATTTTTCCTGACTGATCAATGTCAATGACTTTGACCGTAACAAAAGCGCCTTCCTGGCAAATGTCGGTAACATTCTGAACGCGGTAATCCGCCATTTCAGAAATATGTAACAAACCGTCGAGTCCCGGCAGAATTTCTACAAACGCGCCGAAATCACGGATAGTAACAACTTTGCCACGATATACTTTGCCAATTTCTGCTTCCGCAGTACAACCGAGAACACGGTTCAAGGCAGCTTCAAGCTGGGCTTTATTGGCAGCCATGATTTTTACCGTACCATCATCGCTTACGTCAATAGTTGCCTGGGTATCTTCAGTGATTGACTTAATATTCTTGCCTCCAGGTCCAATCAGCGCGCCGATCTTTTCCGGATTAATTTTTACCACTTCCAGACGCGGAGCACGTTCATTGATTTCTGGACGCGGCGCTGATATGCATTCAGCCATCTTATCCAGAATTATCATTCTGGCTGTAAGATTGCGTTCCATCGCCTTGCAGAGCAAATCAATGTCAATGCCAGGGAGTTTCAGGTCGAGCTGAAATCCGGTAATACCTTCGCGAGTGCCGCAAACTTTAAAGTCCATGTCACCGAAATGGTCTTCAGCGCCAAGAATATCCGTCAACAGCAATTCTTTACCGTTACCAGTTACCAGACCGCAGGAGATACCTGCCACCGGAGCCTTAATCGGCACGCCGGCATCCATCAGCGACAGAATAGCGCCGCAAACCGATGCCATTGAAGTAGAACCGTTTGAAGACATTACTTCGGAAACGCAACGTATAACATACGGGAAGTCAGCCGGAATAACTTTGGAAACTGAACGTTCAGCCAAATCGCCATGTCCGATTTCACGTCTGCCCGGGCCGGCTATCCTGCCGACTTCGCCTACGCTGAAATTCGGAAAATTGTAATGGAGATAAAAACGTTTGTTGCCTCTATCGGAAGAACCGCTGGTAATCTTGTCATACTCTTGAGAAGCTTTCTCATTACCCAATGTTGTGATAACGAGTGCCTGAGTTTCGCCACGGGAAAACAGGGCTGACCCGTGAACCACTGGCAATACCGCTACTTCCGAAGACAATGGACGCAAATCTTCAATACCGCGTCCGTCCGGACGATACTGCTTTTCCAGAATCGCGTTTCTGGTAGTTTCTTTCACCAGATCATCAAAACCCTTTCTCATTTCCAGCGAAAAATCATCAGCAGACATGTCTTCAAACTGCGGTTTGAGAGCAGCAGAGGCGTCTTTTGCCAACTGATCAAGCGCCACCAGACGGTCGGCTTTACCAGGAACCATACACGCATCGCCGATTCTTTCAGCACAAAATTCCGTCAGCGCTTTTTCAAGCGCTTCCGGTACTAAATGCAATACCGGTTCTTTTTTCGCTTTACCGCCCTTTGCGGCCAGTTCACGCTGGGCGTCAATCTGAATCTTGACGACTTCATTAGCGAAAAGCATCGCTTCACGCAAATCAGCTTCTGAACATTCGTTGGCCTCGCCTTCAATCATGATTACTTTATCAGCAATGCCGGCATAAATCAGATCAAGGGTGCTTTTTTCCATTTCAGAATGTGTCGGATTGGCAATCAGTTTTCCATCAACTTTGCCCACGCGGACAGCGCCAATTGGTCCTTGAAATGGCATGTCGGACAAGGTCAACGCCACGGAAGCCCCGAGCATGCACATCACGTCCGGTTCATTTTCGCCGTCAGAACTCAACAACAAAGCCTGAATCTGCACTTCGTCGTAAAAACCTTTAGGAAACAGCGGACGCAACGGACGGTCTGTCACCCGGCAGGTCAAAATTTCTTTGTCGCTGGGACGTCCTTCACGTTTGATGTAACCGCCGGGGAATTTCCCTGCCGCACAATATTTTTCGCGGTAATCAACCTGTAACGGCAGGAAATCGGTTCCGGGACGTGACGGACCTGTACATGCGGCCACGATAATAACGGTATCACCCATTCTTACCAGGCATGAGCCACCGGCGAGATTCGCCATTTTGCCCGTGGAAATTTCCATGCTTCTGTCTTCAGCGATGCTAAAGACTACTTTTTGTTCTGCCATAATAATTTTCCTTTTGTTTTCGCAACGCAAACAGATGTGTAATCATAATTTATTTTGCGCTGCGCTATTAATACTTTCCGGACCATTTGCAGAGTGAGGTCCATCGGTTTACTGCGGAAAGATTTAAGACTTGTATTTAATTGCGGAATCGCGGTATCAAAACCCGAATATTAAACCCGGACACTGATATCGGCCGAATTCCACAAGAAATTAATTACAACCCAAGCATCTTCCTGCTTTAGCGGGTTAATATAATCCGGTTTATAAAAAAAGCAAACAAGACCGTCCGCAAATTGCGTCCAGTCTTGCTTTAAAATAAAAAATAATCGCGAGGAAATTACTTTCTGCGAATGCCGAGTTCTTCGGTCAGAGAGAGGTAGCGTTCATGATTCTGACTGTTCAGATAAGTCAACAAACGTTTTCTGTTTGCCACCATTGCCAACAGACCGCGACGGGTGCTGTGGTCTTTTTTATTAGCACGAAGGTGTTCAGTCAGTTGATTAATTCTAGTTGACAGTACCGCGACTTGAACTTCCGGAGAACCAGTGTCGCCTTCTTTTCTTGCGTACTTTTGAATCAATTCAGTCTTTTGTGCCTGTTCCATTATTCATTTCCTTGTTTTCGTGTTCAGCAGCCAATATTGTCAGGCTAACGACATTACCGCTTAAACCGTTGTTTGTTCTTAATCAGAGCTTATAAAATATTTTAAACTTGGATTTTTACAAACTATTTTTGAAAAAAACGCAAAAAAAACATTTTTTGATTTGGAAGCACAGAACTTTGACTCCATGTTACCACATTCAAAATCAAGGAGCCCGGAAATGAATGATATTAGAATTATATTAGTCGGAGTCGGACAGATTGGACAAATGTTAATCCGCCAGATTCACCACCGCAAAGGTGTTGTATTGGTCGGAGCGGTGGACAGCTCACCGGCGCTTGAAGATCAGGATACGGGTCTGCTAGCCGGACTACCGGAATCAGGAGTTAAAATCAAGAAAACGATTAAAGAAGCCGTCGCAACCACCAATGCAGACGCAGTTATTCTGACCACAAAATCCAGCGCGGAAGACATATTCCCGCACATTGAACAGATTATCAACTGCGGCTTGCCGGTTGTAACCACCTGTGAAGAATTATCCTATCCGTGGCAGACTCATCCTGAACTTTCACACCGTTTAAATAAACTGGCAAAAGAACACGAAGTTTCAGTGTTGTCCGCCGGAGTCAATCCCGGATTCCTGATGGATTTACTGCCAGCTGTTTTGACTGGAGTCTGTGAAAACGTTCAAAATATATCAATTTCCCGGGTGCAGGATGCGTCAAGCCGCCGCCAGCAGTTCCAAAGCAAAATTGGCGCCGGACTTTCCCCGGATGACTTTGAAAAGAAAAAAATTGCCGGTTCACTGCGCCACGTCGGCCTGACCGAATCAATTCAGATGCTGGGAGAAGCCTTGGGCTGGAAACTTGATTGCGTTGAAGAAACCTTGTTCCCGGTCATCGCCAAAAACGGGCTCAATATTCCAGGCGCAATTCCGGTAAAAGCCGGTGACGCACGCGGAGTTTTGCAATACGGACGCGCTTATGTTAACGGTGTTGAAAAAATCACCCTGGAATTCAAAGCCGCCATCGGCGAGCCGGAATCATTCGACCGCATTCACATCAACGGCAGCCCGTCAATCGACTCCACGATAAAAGGCGGGGTAAATGGCGATATCGCAACCTGTTCCATTGTCATCAACGCCGTCAGGCAACTGTTAAAATGCGAAAGAAAAGGTCTGCTGTGCATGACGGATTTACCGCCGGCAACCTGGTTCGCCGGATAAAAATGTTAAGCAATCTGCCAGCTACAAATTTGGTATCGTGCTCATTACATTTAGCTTATAAGTGTGGGCAAAAATAAAATACGCCATGAATTACTTTGAATCGGAGTTTTTCTTTTTCAAGCGTTCGACATCGGCTTCGGCGAATTCGATTACTTTTTCGAATTTGGGAATATTCATGGCATCAACATTAACGAGGGTTTTGTGGGCTTCAGTAACGGTTTCAGCGGCTTCCAACTGATTGTGGTGGGCATTTTCTTCTTTGCGCCACTGTTCAAACTTGCCACTGCCAGGAGTTTCCTGTTCGACGAAATTGAACAGTTTTTCGAGTCCGAGCCCTTTCAAGAGGTAGTGGTTGCTTTCGCTGGCGTTAACAATATCCACCGTCGCCTTGGCGGCTTTGGCTTTCAGCCCAATCATGGCCAGAATGCCCATGAACGTGCTGTCCATGGCGGTGCAATCTTTTAAATCGATGGAAATTTTCTCAAATTTATCTTCAAGATTTTTAGCAAAATTACGCAATGGCAA
>JBAYVM010000185.1:0-6226 GCA_041674645.1 Victivallaceae bacterium
ACCTTTACCCTGCCGCCGCACAATTACGCCGTCTTTTTCCAGTTCTGCCAATGCCCGGCGCACGGTTCGTATGGAAACATCGCTGGCAACACAAAATTGGTTCTCAGAAAGAATTTTGTCTCCAGGCTTGAGGCCGGATTCTTTGATGACATTAAGAATTTGCTCTTTCATCTGCTGAAACAGCGGCCCGGTATTTTTTTCAATTAAATTTATCATATTAACAGCTTCTATCTCTTGTGACTGTTCTAACACTTCTAACGTCATTATACATGGCGATTAAATTTTTGTCAATAGCGTTTTATTAAAAATTATCAGTTTTTATGAAATAGCAGGCAGCGGAATGGAATCAGCGGAACAGGTCGGTAACGGAGCAACAAAGTTTGATGGCGGCGGCCAAGGCCAGGAATTGAACGGTGATATTGAACCATTTCTGAGGAATCTTTTTCAAAAGCACAATTCCTAAAAACGCGCCCAGCGCAATTGCCGGCAGCATTAAAAGGTCTGCCTTGACTGAAGCTGCGCTAATCCGTCCGTCCCAGATAAACAACGGAATTTTCAGCCAGTTGAGAATCAGAAAATACCAGGCGCCGGTGCCAATATATTCATTTTTCGGCAACTGCATGGCCAGCAGATAAATTACCATAACCGGTCCAGCGGCGTTCGCCAGTTGTGTTGTCAGCCCGGCGGTAAAACCCATTACGGCGGCAAACGCCCAGTGTTTCGGTATGGTTACTGTTTCGCCAGCCCGGTGCGTCCGCCAGAAGTTCAACGCCAGCATGGCCAGCACAATAAAACCGATTATCGGTTTTAATTGCGCATCGCTGATAAATCTGATGACAAGCGAGCCCGCGCCAATGCCTGCTAAAGCCCAGGGCAGCAGTCGCCAGATATGATGCCATTGTGCATGGCGGCGGTAATAAGCCACGGCAAAAATATCCGCAATTGCCAGGATTGGCAACAGCAATCCAGTGGACATTTTCGCTTGAAACGCCATCGCCAGCAGGGGTACATTCAATACGGCCACGCCCGGCAGACCGGTTTTGCTTACGCCCGCCATAAATGCGCAAAATACCAGCAGCAACATCTGTTGACTGGAAAAATCGACAGTAAAAAAATCCATTAAAAATCTCGATGATTACAGGTTAAAAACGGATAATATAAGTCTTTTTGCCCCATAATCAAAATCGTATCGCAATATTTGCCGGTAATGCCGGACGGTATTGCCTACAAATTTTTCTCGTAATTTTTCATTATCGCGATTTCCCGCGGCAGGTGAACGTCATACGGTTCCCAGTTAATCCATTCTCCGCTGAGATAACCGTTGAAATTGATGGATTTTAAAAGTTCAAGCGCGCTCCGGTGATCTATATCTCCGGCGCCGATGGGAACGAATTGCAAATTTTCTGAAAGAGTTCCATCGTGAATATGCACATGACGAATCCACGGCTTGAGTGTATCGAAAGCGTTTTTTATGCTGACTTTTCCCGTTCTTGCCGGGTGCATGATATCCCAGTTTACTCTAATGGCGGCATGATTCACTTGTTGCATAACCGCTGCGACATGTTCCGGATTACACCAGTCATCATGGGTTTCCAGGCAAACGGCAACGCCTCGTTCTTCGGCGTAATCCGCAACTTTCAGCAACGAACTGACCAGCAAGTCAATAGCTTTTTCACGGGAAATGCCTTCAGGAATTTTTCCGCCAAATACCCTGATGACAGGTATCGCAAGGTCACCGGCAAGATCAATTCGTTCGTGTGTTTGCGTGATCATGTCGTCTGTTTTAGCTGGATCAGCGTATGACAAGGACGTTGCCAGGCACGCAATTTTAATGTCGCCGCCGGCTATTCTGGCCTGGGTGGATTTCCTTTGTTCAGGCGTCATGCAGACTTCAATTCCGTGCGCGTGCTTTGAGTCAATGCGCGGTTCGATTCCGGCATATCCGTAACGGCGGGCGGTTGCGAACATTTCGTCGAGAGTTAATGCCGGCGTTGAAAAACTCATGAATGAATATTTCATAAAAGACCTTTGCGTTAAATATTGACAACCTGGTTATTGTTACTGGAAGCGCGAACTGCGTCAAATATTTTTGTGAGTTTCAATGCGCTGGCAGTACTGACCGGATATTTTGCTTCGCCTCTTACCGCTTTGGCAATTTCAGGATAAATCGCCAGAGAATCTCCGTAGCGATTGCCCATCGTTATGCGATGTCCGTCATCCATATCTTCGCAGGTCAATGTAATTTCAGGCTTATTGGAATATTCCGCGGCGTTGATATTGTCCGGCAGTTTGACTTGATGAATTTCTATAGATTTTTCTTTGACAAAGATGGTTCCGCGATTTCCCTGAATTATCCAGTTCGGTAGTTTGTCGATGGCAATAGCGTATTCGCAAGACAGAATTATTCCGGATTCTGTGGTTAACGTGGCGTTAAAAACATCCTCAACATCGCCGGGATTGATAACCTGCCGCAACTGGGCGTAGACGCTTTTCACTTCTTCTCCGCTAAGCTGAACTGCCTGATCAATGATGTGCGGACCCCAGTTTAAAAGATAACCGCCGCCATATTTCTTTTGCGTCTGCCAGTCGGTGCGAACGCCAAAACTGAACTCGCGGCGGCGTATCATAAAAACTTTTCCAATCGCGCCCGAAGCAATAATTTCTTTAAGTCTGATAAGATCGCATCCCCAGCGGGCAGGCAGCCACGGCAAAAGCATTTTGCCGCTTTCGTCTGCCGCAGCAATCATCTGTTCTGCTTCAGCCGTATTGAGACACCATGGCTTGGTAACTAAAACATTAACCCCGCCGCGCAGGCAGTCACAAGTCATTTTGCAATGTTGGTCGCTGCGGGTGACAATTACCACCAGATTAAGTTTTTCCTGTCGAAGCATCTCATTGTAATCTTCATAAACGGCGCAATTAAAGCGGGATTTGGCTTTTTTTCGCGCTTCCTGGTCAATATCACATACGGCGCTTACCGTAAAATCTCCGCTTAATTTTTCTAATGGGTCTGCATGCAAAGTGCTGCCGCTGCGTCCATAGCCAAGGATGGCTGTTTTAATGGTCATTTTTTGTTCCTCATTTAATTTTAAATTAATATTTCCCGAAATCCTGCAATGCTTCCCGCATGGCCATAATATTTTCCGGCGGCACTTCCGCCTGAATGTTGTGAACGGTATTAAATACAAAACCTCCGCCGGGCATCAAGGCCGCAAGATTGCGCTTGACATCTTCCCGCACTTCGGCAGGAGTTGCGCGTGGAAGAATATTTTGCGTTTCCACGCCGCCACCCCAAAAAGTAACTTCTGAACCGAAGTCTTTTTTCAGTTGCACCGGTTCCATTCCCGCCGCATTGACATGGACCGGGTTGAGAATGTCCACTCCAATTTCGATGAAATCCGGCAGAATCGGACGAACGTTTCCGCAGGAATGAAAAAATATCCAGCCGCGTTCTCCAGCGGGCTTTTTAGCGTTGAATTTCTTTTTAATCAACGAGAATATTTCCTTGTAGCGCGGTTTAAACAGTTCCCGAAAAGTGTCCGGAGGAATAAGTTGGCTTTCCTGGGTTCCGTAGTCGTCTGACTCCACCACGATATCCACCACATCGCCAAGTTCTTCCAGCGCCATATCCCAGAATTGCATTTTCTGTTCAGTAAACTTATCCAGAATCAGCTTGGCGCTGTCGGGGTCAGCCAGTAAGTCACAGAGAAAATTCTCCATGCCGCGAAGCCGCTGTCCCATCTCCAGCAGCCCGGCGCATATTCCCTTGAGCATAACTATTTTGCCTGCTGCGCGAATTTTCTTTGCCTGCTCACGCAAGCCGGCGATACGCTCCGGCAAAGCCGCCTGCGGCCAAGCATAATTTAAGATTTGTTCAGGCGTGACCATCTGGTCGTCCAACGGCGATTTTACCAGGTTCCACCAGTAGCCGTCTTTGTGGAAATGATGAATAAATCCCCATTCATCACGATATTCAAAATAATCGCCTTTATCCTCAGCTGTAACATTCCAGTTGTGACTGCATAAAGGAAATAATCCGCGCGTATCCACTTGCAGGCGGTCCAAAATTTCATCCGATGGAACAACGACTTGTTGAATAACATCCGCAAAACGCGGAGAAGAATCGTCCACTCCCAGATAGCGGCATAAATTCAGATACGCCGTTATATGAATTCCGCTGACATGGGTTCCGCCAAGATCATAGGGAACATGGTCCGGACAACGGTGTTCCAGGGTTGCAATTATTCGTTCACGGGAATTCATGATTTCAGTTCCTCTTTGATTTTATGAATTAGTTTTTCCAGACGCTGCCCGTATTCAATATAATTGTCGAAACGGGCTTCTGCCTGGGATTTAACGTTTTCGTCGTGAAATATCACTTTCATGTGCGGTTCAATTGAGATATCGCCATTGTACCCGGAGGTGAACACGTCGCGAAGAATTTTCTCAACATCACAAGCGCCATCGCCGGGAAAAGTATAGACGGCTTTATTGTTTAGATTGTCCCAGACCATATCTTTGATATGAATGTGTACGATATGATTTTTGACGCGCGAATAAAACTCCCAGCTCGATTGACTGGGAGAATTAGGCGTTGCAAGTCCGGGATTCGCGGTGTCGAATACCAGTTTTAAGCCAGGCGCTGCATTGATTAATCTTAACGTGTATTCCCAGCCCATCCCGCCGTAATTCATACAGTTTTCGTGAACAGGCAGCAAACCTTCATCGGAGAACATTTTGCAAATAATATTTACTCGCCGGAAACGTTCTTCCGCCATCTGGTTCTCCGGCGGAAAATCTTTCAAAACTGCGAAACTCATTATTCTGATAAGCTTAGTTCCCAAACGTTTCATGCGAGGAATGGCGCGTCTGGCCTCCTCAAGTGAACTCTCGAACGGTTCGTTAATTGCTTTAGACCAGTTTGCAATGGTTGAGCCAAAACAGTTGACTTTTATTCCCGCATCTTCAAGTTTTCCCGCTGCGGAATCGAATTCCTTATCGCTTAAATCGTGAATGTTGACGCCGTTAATATTTCTTGATTCGATATATTTCCAGCCCAACCTTTTCGTCGCTCTGATTTGATCTTCTATTCCATCAGCCGCTTCATCGGCAAAACCTGTTAAATGCATTTTAACTCTTCCTGTGATTTTTGTAAAAAATACTTGAACAATCTATGCAGATATATTATATGTATAAAACGAGCTTAAGTAAATGGAATAAAAAATTAACTTTTGTAATATATAATTATCATGCCTGCTTTTTTTGATATAAATTTTTTGCACTGGCAGCATGTGCTAAAATGCAAAAGTTGGGTGGAAAAATATTTCGATTATTATGTGCTGGATTTCGCGGAAAGCGGAAACTTGAAACTCAGTATGGACAATTCGCCCCCGGTTAATCTGACCGGTCCGGTCGCCTGGCTGACTTTTCCCGGGCCGCATTTCCAATTCGGAAAACTCAACCATGAGCCTGGAAGCTGGGAACATCGCTATGTGGCTTTCAGCGGACCGTTTGTGGATGAACTGATAAAACGCGGTGTCTTAAACATAAATCTTCCGCCGGTCCGGATAAATAACCTCGACCGTTTCCGGGTTGCGTTCGATGAACTGCTTAAATATCTCGACAAACCGGTTTTTGGACCAGATCGCGCCGCCGTCATGCTTCAAGGCCTGTTATTGCAGTTGCATGAACAAACCCAGCAGGAACAGTATGACCGGATGGATGACAGATTAAAAGCGCTGGTCGAAAAAATGAAACTTGCTCCGGCGGAAAACTGGGATTTTCGCCGCGAAGCCAGAAAAATGGAGTTGTCGTATTCGCATTTTAGAAAATTGTTCACTGACGGCATGAACAAGCCGCCAGCGCTGTTTCTGACCGGATTGAAAATGGAACTCGCCGCTAAACTTCTAAAAGAACATACTTTATCTCTGACGGAAACGGCGGAAGCTTGCGGTTATGAGGATATTTATTACTTTAACAAATCATTCAGAAAACATCATTCGGTCAGCCCGGGCAGATACCGTAAACAGTCGCAACTGTTCAACTAAAACGGCAATTCGAGTTGTATTGGCGCGGAATTGTTTTCGCTTGGCGCTTGGGACAAGTTTAAAGTTTGCAAGCGGGAAAAGTGGTGTAGCGGCCTCGCTCTGCGAGGTGGTTTTCTGAATATTAGCGCCTGCGAAAAACTGAAAGATGAAAGTGTAACGCGTTAAGTGTTACGACTGGA
>JBAYVM010000186.1:0-6146 GCA_041674645.1 Victivallaceae bacterium
AGGTTGCAATCCAGGGAACCAGTCTCGGTTTAAAACCGGAAGATCCGCCGCCAATTCCGCTTGAAATGTTAAAAAACATCTGTTGCTATGAAACCATTTACAAGCCGACGCCGTTTTTGAAATATGCTCAACAAGCTGGATTGAAAACTGCGGACGGACGAACCATGTTGCTCCATCAGGGCGCAAAATCTTTTGAACTCTGGACGGGAAAAACCGCGAACGTGGAAGCAATGCGGCAGGCGTTGTACACCGCGATTGCCCGGCAGCAAGGCGGTGAAAAATCATGACTTTCGCATCATATCCCTATCCATTTGAACCTGACATGCTGCCGCTCTGGCAGGTGATGTCATTTGTGCTCGGCACATGCATGGGAAGTTTTCTCAATGTCTGCATCTGGCGTATTCCGCGCGGCGAATCCATTGTCACCGCCCCTTCCCACTGCCCGAAATGCGGTCACGGCATTCGCTGGTATGAAAATATTCCATTGTTGAGCTGGCTGTGCCTGCGCGGCAAATGCAGTTCCTGCAAAGCTCCGATTACCTCACGGTATTTTTTTGTTGAACTGCTGACCGGAATTCTGTTCTACATTCTGTTTCTCAAAGTAACGCTGGAAGGTCAACCACTGACCATTCTGTTCGCGTATTACGGCATGACGATGCTGATTGTAACGACTTGCTTTATTGACGTTGAACACCGGATTATTCCCGACAAAACCACTTACCCGGCCATGCTGCTTGGCTTGGCGGCGGCAATATGTTTTCCGGAAACCTGGAACACGGCAAGTCGGCTTTGGGCCGGTGCTTTTTCGCTGACCGGATTAGCCGTCAGCGGCGGCGCATTAATGTTGTTCGCAATTTTCGGAAAAATGCTGTTCCGGGCTGAAGCTCTCGGTTACGGCGATGTCAAATATCTGGCTGCGGTCGGCGCCTGCCTTGGTCTGTCGGCATCATTCTTTACTGTGCTTTTCGGGTCGCTGGCGGGAACTGTCGCCGGACTTATGCTCGTGATCGTCAAGAAAAAAGGCTTGAAAACTGCCATCCCGTTCGGACCGTTTCTCGCCGTCGGAACTTTTGTCTGGATGGTGTACGGCGAACGCTTGATGTCATTATATATCAACCTGTTCCAGCATCGCCAGCTTTAATTTTATAAAACAGCGAAAACTACCTTTATCAACGCATTCACAAAAAAATATTAAAAATATTTCCGCCGCCTATTGACTTTTAATCATACAACCATGTATGATTAATAATAGACAATAAAATTTACAGGAAACAACTATGCGCGTACCAGTCAAAAGGCAAAAATTATACGAGGCGTTGAAAAAGGATATTGCATCCGGTTTTCATCCTGCTGCAGGAATTTTACCCAATGAGTTTGGGCTGGCCGGAAAATATGGTTACTCCCGCGACACGGTGCGTTCAGCGTTAAGCATGCTTGAGGATGAAAAAATCCTTGAATTAATGAAAGGCAAAGGTCGCCGCATATGTCAGCCGGAAGTCGAAAAGCCTCAAGTGCCACTGACTTTTCTGTTGCCATGCGCCGACTTTCTGAGTGAGACTTTCCTTGATGTCTCGGCGCAAGCTGCCCGCCGAATACTCAAAGGAGTTTCGCAAATAGCGTTTGAATATGATTACCGGGTGGAGACCGTACCGGTGTCGCCAACGAATAACGAGCATGACATTGACTGGAGAAAACTGGACTTTGTCAACAAAGACAGCCTGGTCATTGTTTCCGGTTACTGGTATCGCGATCTCTTTCAACTGTTGATGGAACGCGGATGCCGGATAGCATTTATTAATCAACAAACTTTTTGGCGAAGACAACGAGAAGATTTTGTGCGCAGTTGCTTCTGCCTGACAATTAATACAGTTGGAACAACTGAATTGGCAGTAAAACATCTGTTCGAACACGGTTGCCGGCGGATTGCGCTGTTTCATCATCACCTCTCTGAACCGGAACATCCGGTTATGCGCGGGTATATGTCTGGAATCGCAAAATACGGATTAACATTCTCCGCCTGGCACGAATTGCTTCAGGAACAAGCAAATATGTTGAGCATAAAAGCACAATTGTTGAATTTTTATAAAAAGTCAGGCAGCTTTGACGGGTTGATTATTGAGCCAAACTTTGTTCTCTCACTCCAATTGCATAATCTATATCAGGAACTTGATTTGCCCCCAAATATTAAAATAGTTATTCTTGGCGGCATTGAAAACAGTCAGCGGATGAATCCATCCATAATCAGCTTGTCACTGCCATACGAGGAGACTGGGCGAATCGCGGCGCATCATCTACTATCACAAGAATTTAGACCAGGCGAAGAAGTAATAGAATCTAAACTTATTGAACGGGAATCTACCTTGCAAACCCATAACAGTCGGGAATTGGTTCCGGCATAACATAAAAATCAGCAACTGACAGGAGATGAAAATGATGAAAAAACAAGAACACCCAACCGAGATGAAAGTGATGAAAAAACAAGAACACCAGTTCACCCTTATCGAACTCCTCGTAGTAATTTCTATCATCGCAATTCTAGCCAGCATGTTGCTGCCGGCTCTGGGGAAGGCCAGGGACAAGGCAAAACTATCGACCTGCACCAATAATCTTAGGCAGATTGGAACTTCGCAATCGATGTATTCCAATGACTGGCAGGACTGGATTGTGCCGTTACTTGAAACCACAGGCGGCACTACAACCGGAATCTGGTACCAAAAATTATCAGGCAAAAACAACGCGGGGAAACGGTTTTCCGCCGGTTACGGGGTTGAATATAACGGAACAGCAAACCGTAAAGGCAACATGTACTGTCCGTCAGAGCCGGAATACTGGTCGTACACCAGCTATTATGGCAATTCATTTCTGATGGGGCGTCCGAATGATACTGCACGGCTTGCTCACAAGCTTTCTCTCGTCAAGCAGCCATCTGTGGCAATTTTTGCCGGAGATGCAAAATTCTACGGCACAGGCACATATTTACAAGGTAGCATTAATGAATTTTCATATCGTCACGGAGTATACGACGATCGAATCGGAGCTCCAAGCGCTGCGGTAACCAGAGGCAGAACCAATCTGGTATACGTTGACGGTCATGTGAGTCAGTCCACTTATCCTCAATTGTTGAAAATCCCTTACTACGGCTCAACTCTTATTACTACCAATAGCGCCATAAAGGCTGGCTACCTTTATGATAAAGGGGCTCTCTTCTATTGACATTATCAGAACAGCACCTGTCTCTGCACAAAATTATTCATGGCGACATGATGCCGAGTAAATAGATGTCACCAACTATCAAATACAACAAGGAGTATTTTATGTCAAAAAATTGGTTAACGGTATCTCTGCTGGCGGGATTATCAATATTTCAAGCGAACGCGGCAAACGTTCCAGCAGTAGTTAAAGAAACGCGTGAGTTATGGACTAAGGAAACTCAGGGAACTAATTTGGCTTCCTGGAAAAAAGTAGTCTTTTCAAAGGAGCCTGCTTACTATCTTACTGCCAAAGGAGCCACAGATGACTCTGACTTGACCGACGGAAAACTGAGCAGCCGAGCCGATGACACCATCTGGTTTGACAGCGCCGCGGTCGGATGGATGGGAAACGATGTCAACAACGGGGTGAAACTGCTGATTGACCTCGGCAAAGTCTGCCAGGTTGACCGGGTTGTCATACGCTGCCTCGCCGGAAAATCGCAGAATTCGCTGAAATGCCCGGCAAATTTCGAATTGTTCGTCAGCAGAGACGGCAAAGATTTTTATCCGGTAGCCTCGCTGCAACAGTTACAGACCGGGGAGAAATCCCAAAGCGACTTCAGACGTTATTTCTATCTGGAAGAAAACGGAACACCTTATGTTTATCCGTTTGTTTTAAAAACCGATGCCGACGCCAGATATATCGGCCTGAAAATAATGGGAGCCAGCGGTTCTGTTTTCACTGATGAACTGGCGGTTATGGAAGCAACCGGCCAGGAACGTGAAAGCAAAAACTACAATTCCGCCTATTCAGAACAGAAGCAGCCGTTTTACACATCTGGAATAATTGTCAAACCTCGCATCGGAGAACTGGTGACCGGAAACAATGTCAAACCACCAAATTTCTTTCTGACCGAGGATATGCGCGACAAAAATGACGCAAAAAAACCGGCGACGCTAGTTCTTGAACTGCCAGATCAGATATCAATAATCAAACCGGAGAAAGTAACAAAACAGCCGTGTGTTGTTGAAGGGGCTCCATATATCCGCTGGACAATGCCACTGGCAAAAGAATCCGGGCGTCAATGCACAGAAGCAATTTATTTCAGCGTAGCCAGGCAAATGAAAAAGAATATGCCGGCGGTTATTTATGCCGAATGTCCAGGAGTTGAGACAATAAAGTCAACAGTTCCAATCCAAATAATAAAATTTCCTGAAATAAAACCTGAACTCAAACGGCTGAGCATAAACTTGAGTTGGATGGGATTTACAAATGCCGCGAACTGGTCGAACTTCTTTGATGACTGGGAAAAACTTGGTTTTAACAGTGTTGACTGCTTTCCGAGATATTGGAATAACAGCAATTCCGAAGCGAGGTTGAAATTCTTGAACGAAGCCAGAGCCAGAGGTCTGAAGGTCGTTATGAATGAATCGCCATTTCATGTAATGGAAAAACCTTTCAGTAACAAGCCTGGCGCGGAAATATTTTCGCAGATGCCGGATGGTAAAAGCAAAAATTTGTGTCCGTCATATCGCGGAGAATACTATCAGAAAGAGATGGCGAGAGTTGCGGATAATGTCCGCAAAACCAAACCGGATTATGTTTTTTGGGATGTTGAATGCTGGTATAACGGAGCTCACGAAGCGGCGCAATGTTCGAGATGCACAACAGAACAACAGGCATCCGGAAAGCCTATGGATGAGTTTCTGAAGGATAAAGGCGCGGAAACATACAAAGATCTTTACGACGCAGTGAAAAAAGGCAGCGCCGGAGAAAAAATGCCGATAGTGGCATCGTATAATCAACAAGCGGCAAATCCAATTTATCATTTGATGATTGATTTCAACCGGATTTATCCGCAGTACGTCAAGCAGGCCCAGCCAAGTCTTTATGTCTCTGGACGCGCTCAAGACGTTCATAATACCGTCAGGAACAACTACAAATTAATTAAAAGTAAGTATATCATGCCATGGCTGACCGCCGGAACTTACGGTGAGTTTGAGCCGTATAAAATTGAACAGATGATTCTGGAATCCTTGTTCAATGGCGCAAATGGCATCACTTACTACTGTTTCACCGATTTTGATACGCCGCTGGACTTCTATTATCACGCTAAAGCATTGGCGGAAATTGCGCCTTATGAAGACTTGATTATGGACGGCGAAGTCCTGGAGCCCACTGGAACCAATAAACAACTGACCTATTCCGGAATAAAGAAGGGTAATGAAATGCTGTTGCTGGTCGGCAATTATGCAAAAGCTCCGGAAGCGACGGTATACCAAACGCCATTCAGTAAGGTTCTTGAAATAAAAGACCTTCGCTCTGGCAAGAAACTTAACCCCGTTACTGATATAAATCTGGAAGTTCCGAAAAGTGATATCCGGTTGTTGTATATCAAAGGGAAATAGTATTACGTCCTGCTTCGTATAATCAAAATTCAAATAAAGTCTAAAAACTATGAGCGAACTTAAATTCACGTTTCCGGGCAAGCATTTCTCAATTAACACCTCAAGCAATTGGTCTTTACAAAACTGCAATGCCGGTTTGCTGACTGACAGAGGCAGAATATTTGCCACAACCGCGACTGCCGAAGAGTTTGGTGTGGAACACTGTTTTCACATCAAACAGCTTGCTGGAAACAGCGTGGAGTTCTGGCTGTCAGCCAGAAATATTTCAGAAATTTCACTAAAAATCAAGAAAATTATAATGTTTGAAGGAAGTGTTGAAGTTTCAGGCAGGGCGTGGAATGTTCTGCACGAAGAAATGTTTAAGAAAGAAGAATATTTCAATGGATTCAGTCATTATTCCGGTAATCTGATTATGCCTTTGAAAGATGTCTCCGGGATGTATGGAAAATCTGAAGATACGCCTTTCCCCGGTATTTTCTTTATGCATCCCGAATATGGAAATGTGCTTATTTCTGTGTTGAGTCAGGAAAAATGCAAACCTTGCTG
>JBAYVM010000187.1:0-6111 GCA_041674645.1 Victivallaceae bacterium
CGGCAGCGCCGTCGTTCTTGTTCTGCCAAAGAATATCGCTTGTGCCGTTGCCGTTGAAGTCGCCAACTCCGGCAATCTCCCAGTCTGCGCGGGGAACGTTGCCAAAATACGCCCAATTAGCGCCGCTTTCCCACATACCGGCAGCGCCGTCGTTCTTGTTCTGCCAAAGAATATCGCTCGTGCCGTTGCCGTTGAAGTCTCCAATACCAACGACTTCCCAGTCGGTTGAAACCGAGCACTGCCAATGCCTGTTCGTGCCGCTCTCCCAAATGCTGACCTGACCATTGTCTTTACTTTGCCAGAGAATATCGCTCGTGCCATTGCCGTTAAAATCTCCAATGCCGATCATTTCTAATTCGCCGTCGGGCGGGTAAACTCTGCCTAACCTCTGCCAGTTTGCGCCGCCCGCCCACATGCCGACCGTTCTATCGTTCTTGTTCTGCCATAAGATGTCTGAAGTGCCGTTGCCGTTGAAATCGCCGACTCCAGCGATTTCCCAATTGGCAACATCTGCCGCGCCAAGCTGCTGCCAGCTAGAACCACTTTCCCAAATACCAACAGCTCCGGAGGTCTGGTTGTGCCAGAGAATGTCACTTGTCCAATTCCCGTTAAAATCACTGGCAGTGATGCGTGAAACAGCAGTTACTGTTACGGTTAATTGATCCGTCATAGCATCGGTGAAAGTGAGTGACAATTTATCGCCGCCGTTAAAAGTATAACTTGAACCGACTTGCAGATTAACTTGCTGGCCTCCATCTATAACCGTAAATATCGCACTGCTCATGCGGGTTAAATCAGCTCCGGTTCCCAGAATATAACTGCCAGTTTTGGTCCTGCTTACGTCAAGTGTGAAAGCAGTCTGGCTGATGTCGCCGATTGCGCCGGTGTCAATTGTCAATAGTGTGTCGTTGACTTGAGCGTTTGCCAGCTTGAAGTTCACCGCCGAAACTTCCAGACTGTCGCTGGCGTAAAAAGTCGCATGTCCGCCGTCCAGCGTCAATGCGCCGCGCGCAATTCCCGATGATTGCACATACATACTGCCGCCGGAATTGATAGTAGTATCGCTAGCAATACCATCAGTTATGAGCTGCATACCGCCGGAATTGATAATCGTAGAAATTGCAATGCCGCCACTGCCAGTACTCCACCATGTATCTCTGATAGGTAAAAAACCTCCGCCACCATACAGAAACAAAAACAGTTGGCTTCCAACATATTGCCGCCCACCGGAGTTAATGACCGTATCGTAAACTATGCCATCACCAAAAACATTTTGTACGCCACCATTCATAGTTACGGAACGAGCCGCCCCGCGAATTTCCTGCCGTCCGCCAGCGTTAATTGTCGTATCAACAGCCAAGCCTTGAGAATCCACAAGCTGATGCCCGCCAGAATTAATAGTTGTTGGTCCTGCGATGCCTGCAAAAAATCCAAATCCTCCTTGCACAATCATTCTTCCGCCATAATTGATAGTCGTATTGTCGGCATGTCCACCGTTATCTAATAATTGTACGCCGCCGGAGTTAATAATCGTAAAGCGTGCGACAGGATGCCCTCCCATTGGCATTGGACCTATATACCAATTGTATTTTTCGCCAACAGGATATAGAATTTGTTCGAATCCAACAGTCTGCAACCCGCCGGAATTAATAGTCGTGGAATTTGCCACGCCCAAACCACAAATATTCTGAGTCCCGCCATTCACTGTTGTGAAATTTGCCTGTCCACAAACCTCCTGCCTGCCGCCAGTTTCAATTGTCGTGGAATTTGCTATGCCGCTGGGATGATAGACAAGCTGCATTTCGCTGAGATTATCAAATGAAATTTCGCTGGAATTGACCAACTGCGCACAGCTGGAATTGACAAACTGCTTTCCGCCGGAATTAATGATTGTAGAATTTGCCACGCCGCCGAAAGACACCTCCTGCCAGCCGTCGGAATTAACGGTCGTTAAGTCTGCCGTGTATCCGGAAGAAACCAATTGAACAACATCGTAATTCAGGTAAAAATTATAACTGTTTTTGCCGCTGCTGCTGACAATATCAATTCCATTGCTGGAGCCGCTGAGCACGGCGTCAAAATTCCATCCTAATATTCCACCCTCGGACACATTAAAATTAAGCGAACTGCCGCCAGATTCGATCATTAACATACCGCCATGTTCAACTACCGTTTGACTGTCTGTTCCATAAACATATTGACTGCCGCCGGAAGCAATTAGCGTATCAACAGCGGAATGACCGGACAACACTGTAAGTTTACCATTGTTTTCCAACATTAAATTGCTGGCGACTCCACTGGTGATTGAAAACGCAGAATGTTCATCGGTGCGAGCATTAGTACCGCCGGTTATTGTTGCCCCGGTATCGGTTATGATTGCGGTGCCTGACTGCTGATTTATTACATCGGCCACTCCGCCTGATGAAACAAATTGACTGCCGCCGGAACTAATAATTGTAGAATTTGCCCTGCCGCCGTACTGAACACTTTGATGCCCGCCGGAATTAATGGTGGTAGAATTTGCGATGCCATTAACTGTTGCCGTCTGGTGACCGCCGGAATTAATGGTGGTAGAATTTGCGGAACCACTATAAATTTCCTGATAGCCTTGATAGTTGATGTTAGTATTATCGGCTTTGCCATCATAAATGATAGTTTGAGTTCCGAAGCTGACGGTCTCGCTGGTTACGGTCTGGGACGATACGATTTGGGTAAATGCCATTTCCTTCCTCTCCTCTTTTTACTATATCGAAACTAAGATTTTTTAAAAATAATCTACTAAAATATTTAATCAATATCTGGAAGCATAAAATTGTTTATAAATCCCTGAACCACCAATTATGCAATGCAGATTTTCCAGTCGCTGGAGGCGGAGCCAAAGCCCTGCCAGGTGGTTCCGCTTTCCCACATGCCGGTAAAGCCGTCATGCTTATTACGCCAGAGAATATCACTCGTGCCGTTGCCGTTGAAGTCGCCGACTCCGGCAATCTCCCAGTCTGCGCGGGGAACGTTGCCAAAATACGCCCAATTAGCGCCGCTTTCCCACATACCGGCAGTGCCGTCGTTCTTGTTCTGCCAAAGAATATCGCTTGTGCCGTTGCCGTTGAAGTCGCCAACTCCGGCAATCTCCCAGTCTGTGCGCGAAACTGCGCCAAAACCCTGCCAGTTCGTACCGCTTTCCCAGTCACCAACGTAGCCGTTAGTTTTATTCTGCCAGAGAATATCGCTCGTGCCGTTGCCGTTGAAATCGCCAACTCCGGCAATCTCCCAGTCTGCACGGGGAACGTTGCCAAAATACGCCCAATTAGTCCCCCTTTCCCACATCCCGGCAGTGCCATCGTTCTTGTTCTGCCATAATATGTCTGAAGTTCCGTTGCCGTTGAAATCGCCAACTCCGGCAATCTCCCAGTCGGCGCGGGGAACGCTGCCAAAATATGCCCAATTAGCGCCGCTTTCCCACATACCGGCAGTTCCATCGTTCTTGTTCTGCCATAATATGTCTGAAGCGCCATTACCGTTGAAGTCGCCAATGCCAACGATTTCCCAGTCTGCGGCGGAAGCCGCGCCAAACAACTGCCAGTTCGCGCCGCTTTCCCACATGCCGACGGTTCCGGAAACTTGATTATGCCAGAGAATATCGCTCGTGCCATTGCCGTTGAAATCGCTGACGGGTCGTGAAACAGCGGTTAGCAATGCTGTTACTTGATCCGTCGCGGCATCTATAAAATTAAGCGACAGTTTATAACCGTTGGCAAAAGCATAACTGGAGCCGACTTGAACATTAGCGTTACTCCAACCATCCGTGACTGAAAATAATGCATTGCTCATGCCGACAAGATTAGCTCCGCTTCCCAGAATATAGTTTCCAGCGCTTGTATTACTCACATCCAGCGCGAATATAGTCTGGCTGGTGTCGCCGACCACGCCGGAATTAATCGTCAACAGTGTATCATTAACGCTGGCGTTAGCCAACATGAAGTTCATCGCCGATATTTCCAGGTTGTCGCTGTTTTCAAAGGTCGCATGTCCGCCTTCAAGCGTCAACACCCCCAGAGCGGCTCCGTCCGAAGAAACATACATAACTCCGCCAGAATGAATAGTAGTGTTGCTGGCAATACCGCCGGAATTAACAAACTGCGTTCCGCCAGAATTAATAACAGTTGTTGTTGCAGTTCCCCAGATAGATTGCACCCCCGCTGAATTAATTACAGTTGATGTTGCCATTCCAAATGTTCCCATCCACTGTACGCCGCCGAAATTAATTATTGTATTAGTTGCCGTGCTACTATCCACAATTTGTCTACCGCTGGAATTAATTATCGTATTAACAGCCGAGCCGCCAGGCAACAATTCCTGCCTGCCGCCAGATGAGATTGTAGTGCTACTCGCTATATATCCGGACGAAACACGCTGTACACCATTCATCAAATACAAGTTGTAGCTGGCCTTGCCACTGCTGCTGGCAACGGCAATCCCGTTGCTGGTTCCGCTGAATACAGCATTAAAGTTCCAGCCAAAAATTCCACCTGCTGAAACTGTAAAATCAGTAACATTCCCTCCTTCCCCGACCATCAACATACCACCATTTTCAACAACTGTCTGACTGGCAATCCCTTCAGCATATTGATACCCCGCCGAATTAACAATGGCGCTGTTGGCAATAGCTCCAGACAAAACGCTCTGCCAGCCTCCAGAGTTAATTATTGTTGAACTTGCCATAGCTCCAGAAAAGACGATTCCTATGCCTTGATTATTTATTATTGTGCTACTGCCAGAACCGTATAACATCTGCCAGCCATTAGAGTTGACAACGGAATCAATGGCTGCGCCACCGGAAGAGATATACTGATAGCCACCTGCATTAATCGTGGTATTGTTTACAATTCCTGCGGAATTAACGTATTGTTTACCGCCATTTATAATAGTTGAACTCGCCACGCCGCCGGATGAAACACTCTGGTTGCCGCCGGAGTTGATAACAGTAGAGCTTGCAGCGCCGCCGGATGAAACTATTTGAAATCCGGAAGAGTTAATATTTGTGCTGTTTGCTATCCCCCTTGAATAGATACATTGACTGCCGCGAATGTCGATAGTAGTAGAATTGGCCGTGCCGCCGGAGATGATTTGCTGTGAACTTGAAGTGATATCAGTGACGGTTGCAACTCCACCAGCATAAACAGTCTGCTTGGAAAACCGTTGAAGTGTTGTGTAATTTGCCGCGCCAAAAACATTTTGTCCGCCCGAAGAGTAGAGTAAGGTAGAATTGGCAGTGCCGCCGGAATAAACGTTTTGTAAACCAGCGCTGTCTACATCAGATGCTTCGGCCTGTCCACCTGAAGATACTGCCTGAAGACCTCCTGAGGTGACATAAGTAGAAACTGCAGAACCGCCGGAATAAATTGTTTGAACACCACTGATGGAAATAACCGTATCTTGTGCAAAACCGGAAGACAATATTTTCTGATTCCCCCCGTTTTTAATTATGCAACTGAATGCAGCGCCACCGTCAGAAACAGTTTGTGTCCCAGAATTTACCAATTGATGGATTACCGTACGTGATGATACGATTTCTGTAAAACGAGGAACTTCTACAAAATCCATTTTTCTCTCCTCTTTATTTTAACTAATCATCTCAATCGGTAATATTACTTTTGATTGCATTCAAAGACTGGGAGACTTTGTTGCCAGAAAAATACTTACCAACATAACTGAAAAAATAAAATTGCCTGCTCCTGAGCATTTTGAACAACATGGGTGATATTACAACTCGTTGATTAATACTCCATTAAACATTTCCACCATCACATAGCCAATAAAATAATATGTTTAAATATTTTATCAACTACCGGAAGCATAAAGTTGTTTATAAAATCCCTGAACCAACATTTACGCAATGCAGATTTTCCAGTCATTGGAAGCTCCGCCCAACGCCTGCCAGTCGGTGCCGCTTTCCCACATGCCGGTAAAGCCGTCCTGCTTATTGCGCCAGAGAATATCACTCGTGCCGTTGCCGTTGAAGTCGCCGACTCCGGCAATCTCCCAGTCGGCGCGAGGAACGTTGCCAAAATACGCCCAATTAGCGCCGCTTTCCCACATCCCGGCAGTTCCATC
>JBAYVM010000188.1:0-6101 GCA_041674645.1 Victivallaceae bacterium
ATAAAGGTTGATAAAATGACAGCAAAAGGACACTACGGTATCTACGGCGGACAGTATGTGGCGGAAACGCTCATGCCCGCGCTGGAGGAACTCGATCAGGCCTACCGGAAATACATCAAAGATGAAAAATTTCTGGAGGAATTTAATTTTTATCTCAGCGATTATGTCGGACGCCCCTCCCCGCTTTATTACGCAAAAAGATTGAGCGAACATTGCGGTGGCGCCGCCATTTATCTGAAACGCGAAGACCTCAACCACACCGGCGCGCACAAAGTTAACAACACAGTCGGACAGGCGTTGCTGGCCAGATATATGGGCAAAAAACGGCTGATAGCCGAAACCGGAGCCGGAATGCACGGCGTTGCCACCGCCACCGTCGCCGCGCTGCTCGGCTTCGAATGTGAAGTGTTTATGGGCAGCGAAGACATTCGCCGCCAGGCGCAGAATGTTCAACGGATGCTGGCGCTGGGCTCCAAAGTTACCGCTGTTGATTCCGGCACCGCCACGCTGAAAGACGC
Source organism: Victivallaceae bacterium (assembly GCA_041674645.1). Taxonomy (GTDB): domain Bacteria; phylum Verrucomicrobiota; class Lentisphaeria; order Victivallales; family Victivallaceae; genus JBAYVM01. Next base: position 519 of record JBAYVM010000188.1, read on the forward strand.
GATGAACGAAGCGCTCCGCAACTGGATTACCACCGTCGAAGATACGTTTTATGTTATCGGAACCGTTGCCGGCCCCTACCCTTACCCGGAAATGGTTAAGGAATTCCAGTCAATCATTGGCCAGGAATCCCGCAGACAGATATTAGAAAAAACCGGTCGCCTGCCCGATGAAGTTATCGCCTGTGTCGGCGGCGGCAGCAATGCCATGGGCATCTTCGCAGGGTTCGTGGATGATTCTGCGGTAAAACTAATTGGCGTTGAAGCAGGTGGCAACGGCATTGAATCAGGATTGCATGCCGCCAGCATCAACGGCGGCAGACCCGGCGTGTTGCACGGCTGCAAAACTTATCTGTTGCAGAATGAAGACGGCCAGATTCAATCGACGCATTCCGTTTCCGCCGGACTGGATTATCCGGGCGTTGGCCCGGAACACTCTTTTTTGAACGACATCCGACGCGCTGAATATACGATTATCAACGATGATGACGCAATTGCGGCGTTCGACTTGCTCTGTCGCACTGAAGGCATCATTCCGGCGCTGGAATCTTCCCACGCGGTTGCTGAGGCCGTAAGACGCGCTCCGCGGTTGCCGAAAGATGCTATTATCGTCGTCAATCTGTCAGGACGCGGCGACAAAGACATGCAGAGCGTACTGGAATATAAGAAAAATTCAACCCAGGGACTTTAAATTATGAATAGAATACAAAAAACTTTTGCGCAGTGCCGCCAGGAAAACCGTAAAGCGCTGGTGGCATTTGTTACCGCCGGGAATCCGGATTTAAAAACCAGTCAACGCCTCGTGGAAGAAATTATTGCGGCTGGCGCGGACATCATTGAGCTCGGCGTTCCGTTTTCCGACCCGATGGCGGACGGCCCGGTGATTCAGGAATCCAGCCGCCGGGCGCTTTTAGCCGGAACCTGCCTGAAAGATATAATTCCAATGGCCGCGGATATCAGACGCAAATCCAACGCGCCGATTATCCTTTTTTCCTATTACAATGTCATTCTGGCTTATGGATTGGAAAAACTGGCGCAGGATTGCGTTGCCGCCGGCATTGACGGCTGGCTGGTGGTAGATGTGCCGCTGGAGGAACGCTATGAAATATTGCCGTTGCTGAAAAGTCATGGCTTGTCATTGATTCCGCTCGTCGCGCCGACTACGCCTCCGGAACGCGCCCAAAAAATAGTCCAGGACGCCGATGGCTTTGTCTATTACATCACGGTGAAAGGCGTTACCGGAGCCAGACAACAAATCGCCAGTGACCTCGCGGAAAAACTTTCCGAACTGAGAAAACTCAGTCCGGTTCCAGTCGTTGCTGGATTCGGCATCTCAACTCCGGAAAACGCCGCGGCAACCGCCGCTCATGCCGATGGCATTGTGGTTGGCAGCGCACTGGTCAGAATTATGAACGACACGGCAAACCCGGAAGAAGGCATTAACAAAAGCCGCGAACTGGTAAAATTACTCGCCGGAGCGCTTAAAAACAGCTAATGCCGGTATCGAAGGATTTCACATTGGCAATTTATAGTTTGCAATCTCCGAGCGCAAACAACTTTAAAGTTGCAGCCTTGATTTATTGGCTACAACAAAATTAAAAATGTGCCTGTCACACGCGTATTTTAAAAGTAGAGCGTTTATAAATAGATTCGTTAAGCTTAAAGACTTATGCGCGGTGCCGAGTAGATGTAGATTAAAAAAAACTGAATAAAGGTGAAATATGAGTGTAAAGACGTTACGTTCTAAGCGTATAATATTCTATGCCTTTGCAATAATATATTCTGTTTTAATTCCGCCAATTTCTATTATTGCTTATGAAATTTTTATTAAAAACTTATACATACATAGCGTGTATTTCAGTCCGCTTGAAACATTGAGTTCAGAAATGGACGATATAATATATAGCATAAAAAAGTACCGTGATATTAGAGGTAAACTTCCATCTCAATTAAATGAAATTGGGCTTAATAAAAATACATTGGCAAAAGTTTGCCAATACAAATATTCATTCATAAATCCATCGCCATCATGTATATTTGCCTTATTTGTCAATGAGAAATTTTATTATATCATTGATTCTGAATTTAATAAACGAATTATTCGGAGTGAAAAATATCCTGATATAGAAACGTATAGATTTAATAATAAAAAGTAACATATCGTCAAGCATAGCTTATTCACGCTTCTTAAATATCGGGGTCGAGCTTTAAATATCTGGGTCGAGCTTTAGCTTTTGTGTTTTCGCTACTTGAGTAGCGCCAGGTTTAGCCTTAAACCGGCGGAGAAAATAACGCTGTCCGTCGTACTAACGGTATTGCGTAAGGCTACGCTAAGACTACTCGAATAAAATAGTCCAATATTTTATTGACTCGTGTTGACAACGGTTTTTACCAGTGTAAAATAAATCCGTGGAATTGCTTTACTTGGAGGACTTGTTTCAGATGTTTTCTCTATGTCAACAGTTTGCGCCGCCTGTCGCACAGACCACTGTCCGTCGCACGGACAATGGCAAAAATTCGGTATTATTAACCATAATTAATACATACAGGAAAAATGCAAATAAAGTGGCCCCCCGATATGAACATAACGTTCGGCCAAAAAATGATGAAGACAAATAGACGAAATTTAATCATATTGTCATGTGTTTTGGGGTTATTGATTATCCCCAACCTGTTAGTCAGAGTTATACCGTCGAAAGCAAGACGAGCATTGCCTGAATCAGCGACAGATATACATGAAAAATACAATGGTTGTGCATGTTATGATTTTTCACGTATTTTAAAGGCAAAGCTGTCCAAAGAGGATTACCTGAAATTTGTAGGGAATTATGGTGGTCTTACAAAATATAAAAAAGAAGTGCATGGAGATGATATTCTAGCCAAAATCAACTGTGGTTATGGACAAGCTCCTGATTGGTGGAGTGAAAATAATAGACAAGTTGATGAAGGATATTTCCTGTCTGAATCAGGTGATTATTTCGTAAGAGTCAAATACATTGACGGATACTTATGTTTTTTTGAATCAAGAATATAAAAACAAAGCCGAACAAAAAGTTTTTGCCGCGCGCCAGGAAAGCGCCGGCAAATCTTGAAACGTTCGGTATCAACTGAAAGGAAAGTTATGATTCGTCACACTGTAACGTTCAGGCTCAAACACCACGCAGGCTCAAAGGCCGAAGGTGACTTTCTTCAAGCCGCCGGAAAGCTTGCAGCCATTCCAACAGTCAAGAATTTTGAAGCATTCAGGCAGACAAGCAAAAAGAACATGTATCACTTCGGACTTTCCATGGAGTTCTCGTCCACTCAGGATTACCAAAGCTATAACGAACATCCGTACCATGTTCACTTCGTTAAAACTCGCTGGATTCCAGAGGTGAGCGAGTTTCTCGAACTTGATTATGAACCACTCAACAAATGACATCAGTGGTCAGATTTTTTGTGTGTTTTCGTTGGTAAAATTTAAGGATTTGCTGATGATTTCATGTAGTTTTAACCCAAAGGTGCGAGCCGATGCGATTGGAGAAAACGGGAATACTTAACGAACACTAACGGAAATCGACATGGAAAGTTTTCGTCCGTCACAGACGAAGCTACACCGGAAAGCGAGAAAAGTGGACAAGCGAGAAAAGTTTGAAAGTTGATTAACTTCTTCAGTTTTGGATATTCCGTCTTCAACCCTTCATTATCTTCATGTCCTTCATGGTGAATCTTTCCGTTTTTTTGCGGTCTCTGCGACTTTGCGTTTATATTCTTTTCGTCCAAGACTGCCTCACGCGGCTTGCCCGCCGCAGGCGTGGTGCAGTCATCTCGCTCGCGAGGCGATTTTCCGAAAAGACAAAGCGTCCGAGACGGACGCAACTACACCGGACAAAACATCCCCCCAAAAGCGTTTTCGTGATTATAAATGTTTTTTTGCGCTCTTTGCTTTTATGTTTTTGCAATTAACTTGACAAAAACACGAATGCAACGTACACTAGAAGTGTACATTTAACCAAGGGAATACTATGGAAGCCAGTGTTTTGGATTTGCGAAAAAAAATGAAAGATGTGATGGCAGCGGTATCACGCCACGAACGTATTACCCTCACCCATCGCGGGAAAAAAAAGGCGATTATAGTTCCTTTTGATGACATCGACTCCGCCAAACAAAAAGTTGCTGCACAAAAAGCATTTGGCATGTGGGCTGACCGTGACGACATGACTGATGTTTCCGCTTATGTTGAAAATTTACGCAAGCCGAGGAAATTCTGATGCTGTTTGATACAGATGTCTTAATTTGGGCATTTCGCGGCAACACCAATGCGCAAATCGTAATTGACAATGATGAAAACCGTTTTGTGTCCGTCGTTACTTATATGGAATTGATTCAAGGCGCGCGCAACAAGCAGGAACAGAAAATGATTAAGAATTTTCTTTCCGCGTTGAATTTTCAAACTCTACCTGTCACCGAAAACATTTCCCACCGGGCAGCTATTTTCATGGAAGAATTTGCCCTGAAATCTTGCATGGGAATTGCCGATGCGCTAATTTTCGCTACCGCATGTGAAAATTCTCTAACTCTTTGCAGCTCCAATTATAAACATTTCAAAGATATTGTTTCACTCGAAACAAATGTTTTCAAACCGGAATAGTATTGCGTCTTATCCCTTTAATTATATATTTTAGTTTTTGTGTTTTCGCTGCTTGAGTAGCGCCGGGTTTTTCAGTCCGAAAAAAAACAATTCTGGCGGCTGGAAGATTTATCCACGAATGGCACGAAATTACACGAAAGTGGTGTAGCGTTCTCGCTCTGCGAGAAGATTTTCCGGGTGTAGCCGTCTCGCTCTGCGAGATGATTTCCTGGGTGTAGCCGTCTCGCTCTGCGAGGCGATTTCCCGAAAAGACAAAGCGTCCGAGACGGACGCAACTACACCGGACTGTCGTCCGGGAAAAAACAATTCTGGCAGCTGAAAGATTTATCCCCGAATGGCACGAAATTACACGAATGTGGTGTAGCGTTCTTGCTCTGCGAGATAATTTTCCGAAAAGACAAAGCGTCCGAGACGGACGCAGCTACACCGGGGGGAAACGGTATCGACGGAGCAATACCATCCAAAATAAAATCTTTCCGTTTTTTTGCGTTCTTTGCGGCTTTGCGTTTAACATATTAGAATCTCGGCAGAATCTCGGGGTCGAGCTTTAGTTTTTGTGTTTTCATGCATGAAAAACAAAACCGGATTGCAGTTGAAAGAAGAAGGAGTTTTGCGTTCGGAGAGCGCAAGTTGCTTTATGCGGCGGCTGGCGGGTAACTATTCAGGCAAAACTAATGCGTCCGGCGGTTGATTTCCGCGCCACAAGGTTATATTAATAAAGGTAATTGCAAAAGTAGTCAGGATTCAGTAGCCAGTAGTCAGCGTTTGACTGCGGTTCTTGCAGTTTTATCAAATAAGAAACGAAAGATTAAAGTAAAAAGATAAAAGTAAAAAGATAAAAGTAAAAAGATTAAAGTAAAAAGATTAAAGTAAAAAGATTAAAGTAAAAAGATTAAAGTAAAAAGATTAAAGTAAAAAGATTAAAGTAAAAAGATTAAAGTAAAAAGATTAAAGTA
>JBAYVM010000189.1:0-6099 GCA_041674645.1 Victivallaceae bacterium
GGAAGCCAAGTGGGCGGCGCTGGAAAACGCTGCCGCGGAAAAACAGCAGTTTGATAAAATGTTCGCTGATATTTGCTCTGCGTTGAGTTCAGAAGACAGCGGTTTTAGCGAAACGCTCAACCGGACAATGGCGGACAATCTGAAAACCCGCAAAATGATTTGCCTGGAACTGGAAAAATTTGGCGGCATTGACAGCGAAACTGAAGCTTCTGTTACCAGCCTGGCGGAAGAACTTAGTATGGCCATCGCCAGTAATTTTGGTTCAGCCGTCGAAACTCAAGTCATTACTCCGGCGAAAATCAAAGAGTTAACCGGACGCTGGCTGCAAAGCGGAATCATTCCGCCTGCTGAGCTTGAACCGCTCTATGAACGCTTTGAAAAAGCCCTTGATGTTGCTACCGCAAAATTGCAGTGACCTGAGGAATATCCGCAAAATAAGCAAAAACATTAATAAGAAATTTGCCAAGCAATTGCCGCAAGTTATATTATCAGGCTTGCTATATCTGAAATATTAATATGATGAAAAATAGATTTGAACATGGAAAATAAAAATATTAGCGCCAGAAAACGGGTAATTAGTGATTGCCGGCAGATAATTGTCAAAGTCGGAACCCGTTTGCTGACTGACCAGGAACGCATTCCAAAACTTATCGCCGGGATTGCCGCGATTAGAGCTAAAGGTTGCCGGGTACTGCTGGTTTCTTCCGGCGCGGTCGGCATCGGCATGCAGCAACTTGGACTCAGTAAACGTCCATCAAAATTATCTCAAGTTCAGGCGCTCGCCGCTCTCGGACAAAATAAACTCATGGCAATTTACGATCAGGCTTGTCGGGCTCATGGTTTTAAATCAGCTCAACTTTTGCTCACTGCCAACGATTTGCGTGCCCGTGAACGTCATTTAAATGTGCTCAACTGTATCAACGCGCTCTGGTCGCATGACATTCTCCCGATTGTCAATGAAAACGATTCTGTGTCCGTGGATGAACTTAAATTCGGCGATAATGATATTCTTTCCGCGATGGTGGCGACGATGACCCGGTCGCAGTTGACCATCATTCTTACCACTGAACAGGGCTTGCGTGAAAAGGTTGACGGTGTGCTCGGCGACAGAGTTTCACTCGTGGAAAAAATTGATGATAAAATGCGGGCGTCCGCTGAAGGCACCGATAATCGCGAATTTTCCATCGGCGGCATGATTTCCAAACTTCGCGCCGCGCAACTCGTTACCACCGCTGGAGAATACCTCTGGATTGCCGACGGCAGAAAAGACGATATTCTGCAACGCGTCATGGACGGCGAAGATGTCGGCACGTTGTTTGTGCCGCAGAAAAACCAGATGCAGTCCAGAAAACGTTGGATAAAATTCTTTTCCAAAGCCGCTGGCACGTTGACGATTGACTCCGGCGCGGTGGTTGCCCTCCGGGATAAAGGCCGCAGCCTGCTACCCTCCGGTGTGGTTGGCATTAACGGAAAATTCCGCCGTGGCGACACGGTTGAAATCGTGGATGAAGCCGGTGTTGTCATCGGCAAAGGATTATGCAATTTCAACAGCGAAGACTGTGAACAGATAGTCGGGCTCCAAAGCAGCGAAATTCCGCAAATTCTCAAACGCGATGCGGATGAAGAAATAATTCACCGCAACAACCTGACGATAGTCGTTACCACCTGATTACCTTAGAAAAGAATACTTAGCGCTAATGAAAATTTTTATTAAGACATACGGCTGCCAGATGAACGAACGGGATTCTGAAGCCCTCGCCGGAATGATGGTTAACGCCGGACATTCCATTGTTGACCATGAAGCAAACGCCGATGTGCTCATTTTTAACACTTGCAGTGTGCGCGATCAGGCGGAACGCAAAGCCATCGGTAAAATCGGTTTCATGAAAAAACTGAAAAAGACCAACCCCAATCTTATTATCGGCGTGATGGGTTGCATGGCGCAGAATCGCGGCGAGGAACTGTTCAAAGAGCTTCCGCATCTGGATTTTGTTATCGGCACCGGACAACTTCACACTTTGCCGGAAATCGTCGATTCCATCCGTGAAGAACGCCAACAGTTGTCCCGGCTGGAGGAAGGCGGTGAAGTTCTGCATGAAATGGGAGCGCATTATTCCGCCGCCACCGTCAATCCGCTTTACGCCTACATCGCTATTACTCGCGGTTGTAACCGCTTCTGTTCCTACTGCATCGTGCCTTATGTCCGCGGTCGCGAAGTCAGCCGCGAAATTCCCGATATTGTTGCGGAAGCCAGACAACTGGTTGCTGATGGCGTCAAAGAAATCATGTTGCTCGGTCAGAATGTTGCTGCGTTCGGGCTGAATGGCGATGTCAATCCGCCGCCGGAAGGCCTTTCGCCTTTCGCCGATTTATTAACTGAATTGAATAAAATTGATGGCCTCCGCCGACTTCGCTTCACTTCTCCATACCCGTCGTATTTTAATGATAAATTGATTGACGCCATTGTCACGCTGGAAAAAGTCTGCAATAACGTTCATCTGCCGTTGCAATCCGGTTCCGACCGGGTGTTGAAACTGATGAACCGGCAGTACACCGCTGAAAAATATCTCAGCATCGTCAATAAACTTAAAAGCAAAATCCCGGAGGTCACGTTCTCCACCGATATAATTGTCGGCTTTCCCGGCGAAACCGAAGAAGATTTCATCTGCACCAGAAATGTTATGAATGAAGTCGGTTACGACAACGCTTTTATCTTCAAATATTCCCCGCGCCAGGGAACCAAAGCCGCCGGTATGGCAGAACAGGTTTCGCAGGAAGACAAGGAACGTCGCCATCAACTGTTGCTTGATGACCTGGAAAAAAAGACGATTGAACACAATGCCGCTCTCGTCGGTTCTGTGCAACAGATTCTGGTCGAAGGTCCCAGCAAACGCAATCCGAAACGCTGGGCAGGAAAAACTTCAAATTCCCGCATGGTTATTTTCTCCCCGGAACCCGGCGTCATTCCCGGACAACTGCTTAACGTCAAAATTGCCCGTGCCACCGCTGTTTCTCTTTTCGGCAATACCAGCGATTAGAGCACAAAGATAAAAGAGTAAAGTAAAAAGATAAAAGTGTTAAGGCTGGCGGCCTGGTTTCGCTCCGTCGAAACCGGTCGGTGTAGCGTCTTCTGCGAGGAGAGAGCCAGGTCATGTGTTCAGAGACTCGAATAACGTTGATTAACTTCCTCTATCGCCGGGAAAACTCTTCATTATGGTAGTTTTTGTGCGCGTGAACCAATGCATTGCAATGTATGTCAATTTTGGATTGTAATCCTTGAAAGGCGTAATATTTACTGATTACATACAATATAAACGAACGCCTTAAATTAATGTCTAATTGCGGCAGGTTTCCGCGTCGCTATTTTTGGCGCACTAAAACACAGCAGGAAATTGATTATTTGGAGGAGACAGACGGTCAGCTTCATGCCTGGGAATTCAAATGGAATGCAAAACATAAATTGCGTATTCCAAAGTCATTCAGTACGGCCTATCCTGAATCTAAAATTAATCTGATAACTCCAGATAATTATGACGAACTGCTGTTGCCGTAAATTAATTTTGGGACTTCACTAGAATTTGTTGGCAACCTGGACATGGGGAATGTATATTTTTTTCATCTGACCCATGCGTTGAATACGACATTCATATCTCTCTCGTAATTTATTTGACCACCAAATCTTTCAAGCTCAGTTTCAGGCGAAGTTGCCAATTTTTCAACTTGAAACTCTTTCTTACGTGCCTTCCGAGTTTTCCGTGGTTAATAATCTTCCTCTCCCGAATCTGCTTTTATCTGCGGATAGAATCTTCCCTTTCTTTTTTCTACTCAAATTCTTTGGGGTAGGGATGGACTTTTTTCGGAAATAGAAATAACATTGACTTTTCGTGGAAAATCTGATACCGAGACCACCCCCGCGCTTCCAATACTCTAAATAGAGGGAAATGTCATTTTACCCACTAAAACCATTAAGTAAAATACTATTGAGCCCATACATGCTATCGGTATTCCCAACCCTAATTTAACTGGATCAGCCATTCCTTTTTTGACACAATCCCGTAAATCTAGATAAAGGGAAATACTACATAAAAATATGAAACCCACAAAAATTATTTTTGTAGAACAATAAACCTGAGGTCTGAATATAGCTATTGTTATTAGACCAATAATATTTATAATTAATAGTACATTGGCTCCTATTAATAATGTTTTATCATAATCATCCATTCGTCTTCCCTTTTTACTCCAGCGTCTTACTAAACCTCAAATATAATCTTCCAGGTAATATTATCAAGTTAAGAAAATACCAATATCTTTCCCGGTAATCTGTTGAACGCAAAGCCGCAAAAAATTCCACCGCAGAGGACGCGGAGAACACGGATAAATTTTGTTTTGGAACTTTAGGACTTTAGAATTTTACTCGTTTGCCAACTTTTCACTTGAAACTAACCATTAAAACACAAGCTTTCAGGTTGCGATGCAGTAAGACAACGCGGGAGAATGGACAGCGAGGCAACCTATCACTTCTTCTGTTGATAATTCCTTGTTCGATGTTGGATATTGAGAACCGGTTACGACGGAGCATAACCTTTCCAAATCGGACAAGCCCACCGGAAAAGACAGCCCGTCCGTAGCGGAATTAGCAATCGTTACTTGTTTTAAGGTTGAGATTTGGTATTAATCTTGAAATGCGGTCAGGGCAGAGTATATTCCATTAGAAATAATTTTGAGGCATTTTAATGAAGATCGCCAGAATTTTTTTGTTCTACATATTGAGTATCCTGCTGATATTTGCGACATTGACGACGCTGTTTTTTGTCTATGGCGTTTTTCCGATGTTTCAACAACTTCAGTTCCACGAGTTTTATGATATTTCTCTGGGGCGCGGGCGCGATTTGATAGATTCAGCCGGGCAGGAAAAGCATTTGATGACGATAATTGTCTATGCGATTACTGCCGTCAGTTTTGCTTATGTTCTGCTCATTCTGATTTATATTTCCAGAAACGTAGTCAAGCCGATTGAAAAAGCCGTTGATTTTTCCGACAGTCTGGCGCGAGGTGAGTTTCCGGAAAAACTGCGTTGCGGCAAGGGCGGCAGTGACGAAATTTTTGCGTTGGTAAAATCATTGAACTTTCTTCGCGACCGGTTGCACAATTCCATTAACAAGCTGAAATCCAGCCATCAGCGGGAAAAAAAAGCGCGGGAAAACGCAGAAAACGTCGATGCGTTGAAATCGGATTTTCTCTCGCGGCTGTCGCCGGAATTGCGTTCCCCGTTGAATGCCATTCTGGGATTTGCGGAAATTATTGAAAATGATATTGCCAAAGGTTGTTACGATCCGCTGCTTCAGCAACGAGTTGAGGCGATTTGGCGGAACGCGGAAACTTTAAACCGGCAGATTGCCAGTTTGCTGGATTTGGGCGCTATGCCGACTTCGACTGAGGGTTTGAATGTAACAGAATTCAGTACGGCGGACTTTATGCGGCAACTGGTGGAATACAATGCTTTCTGCCTGCATGAAAAAAATATTTCATTCGTAAATCATTTTTCTCCGGATGCGCCGGAATTTCTTTCCTCAGACCGCGAAGTTCTATTGTTTGTGCTCAGCACTTTAATTAAGGCGTTGGCCAGGGCTTCCGGCAAGGGTGAAACAATTTCCTGCGGTTGCAGCCGGGAAGATGACAAAATAGTTTTTTGGGTTAGAGATAATCGAAAATCTGACAGCAACGAGTCATTGGCTTCTCTGTTTAAACGTTTTCAACTGGGAAAAAGTAAGGATATATCTACCGCAGCGCCGGCGGTCATCAACCTGAGGTTGGTTGTCAGCAAGGTTGAGCTAATCGGCGGTGAAGTTTCCGCCGAATCTACCGACGCTCATAATTCAGAATTTCGGCTGAGTTTCAAAGCGTGGCGTATTGTACCAGAACATACCACGAAACATTCCGGTCCGCACTCTGCCTCAAACAATCAGGATTTAAATAAAACCCCGTTTGATATTGATGCTGACGAAAGTTTTCATATCGAGCAGGAAAAACAGCATTATCGCGCGTTGTCACTGTCATCTTCGGCCAGCAACACGCGATAATGCTGGCCGAAGATGA
>JBAYVM010000190.1:0-6073 GCA_041674645.1 Victivallaceae bacterium
AATCCGGCGAAATATGCTTCGATGTCATATTTTTTGTAGCCGGGTGCGCCCATGTCGCCGACACATACATTCACCACGCGATACGGAATGCCGAGTTTCTGCAATAAAAGTTCTTCATTCGCCAGGCAGAATTCGTGATATTTCACTGATTCTTCCGGACGGCAGAAGATAATTTGTTCAACTTTATGGAACTGGTGAACGCGGAAGATACCGCGGGAAGCTTTTCCGTAGCTGCCGGCTTCGGTGCGGAAACACGGAGTGAACGCGGAATACATCAGCGGAAGTTTTTCGCTTTCAAGCATTTCGTCGGCATGATAACCGACCAGGGTTTGTTCGGAAGTGCCGATTAAAGCCAGGTCAACGCCTTTGAGGCCGAACGTCTGGTCGGCGAAAAACGGCAGATAGCCGGTGCCGAACAGCGTTTTCTCTTTGGCGACGCAAGGCGTTAAGAAAGGAATAAAACCTCTGGCGCTGAGTTGCTGTTGCACCCAAAAATACATGGCGTTGCACAATTGCGCGCCTTTGCCTTTCCAATAATAGAATCCGGCTTGAGCGACTTTCGCGCCGCGCTGGGTGTCAATAATATCCAGCAGTTCGCCGAGTTCCTGGTGATCTTTCGGCTTGAACGTAAATTGCGGCAGTGTGCCTTCTTTGCGTAATTCAAAATTATCGGCGTCATCTTTACCGTCGGGAACGGAGGAGTCAAGCAGATTCGGCAGCCAGCTCATTTTTTCATCCAGCTTATCGCTGAGTTCGACCATCATGGCTTCGAGCGTGACCAATTCCTCTTTCATATTTTTGACTTGTTCACGGGCTTCTGGATTGTCACGGCAATCTTTGCTCAGGCGATTGCGTTCCGCGCGGAGCAGTTCGACTTTCTGAACGGCGCCGCGATAGTCGCTGTCAAGGCTGATCAGTTCGTCGATATTCACGTCACAGCCGCGACGGCAGCAATTTTTCTTAATCATTTCCGGGTTGTCCCGGATCAACTTGATGTCTATCATTTTTATTTAACTCCGTAAATTAGAAATGTGGTATCGGGAAGTTTTTAGTGAATTCTTTAACTTCTTCGCCGATGGCGGCCAGAGCGGCTTCATCATTTTTAACCGCAACCGCACGGTTGATGAAGTCAGCGATTTTGACCATCTCGGCTTCTTTCATGCCGCGTGTGGTAACGGCGGGAGTGCCGATTCTGATGCCGCTGGTGACGAAAGGTTTTTCCGGGTCGAACGGGATCATGTTTTTATTGACCGTAATCAGCGCTTTATCCAGAACGTTGGAAATTTCTTTGCCGGTGGCGTTTTTCGGGCGGAGGTCAACCAGCATCAAGTGGTTGTCGGTGCCGCCGGAAACAATCCTGAACCCGCGTTTGGTCAGTTCCGCCGCCAGGACGGAGGCGTTGATTCTAACTTGTTTCTGATAAGCTTTGAATTCATCGGTCATGGCTTCCGCAAAACAGATAGCTTTGGCGGCGATGACGTGTTCCAGCGGTCCGCCTTGCAGTCCGGGGAAAGTTTTAGAATTGATGGCCTTGATATATTCTTGCTTGCACAGAATCAATCCGGAACGCGGGCCGCGGAGAGTTTTGTGCGTGGTGGTGGTTACAACATCGGAATAAGGAACCGGGCTGGGATGTTCACCGGTCGCCACGAGTCCGGCGATATGCGCCATATCGACGAATAGTTTGGCGTCGACGGAATCGGCGATTTCACGGAACTTCGGAAAATCCAAAGTCCGCGGGTAAGCGCTGGCGCCGACGATAATCATTTTGGGTTTGTGTTCCAGCGCCAGACGGGAAACTTCTTCATAGTCAATGGTTTCAGTTTTTGGAGAAACGCCGTAAGGGATGATATTGTACAGCATGCCACTGAAGTTCATCGGATGTCCGTGAGTCAGATGACCGCCGTGGTCAAGGCTCATGGCCAGTACGGTGTCGCCGGGCTGGACCAGCGCAAAATAAACTGCCATGTTAGCCTGGCTGCCGGAGTGCGGCTGGACGTTGGCGGCTTCAGCTCCGAACAGTTTGCAGGCGCGTTCGATAGCCAGCGCTTCGACTTCGTCAATGAATTCGCAACCGTTGTAATAGCGTTTGCCAGGATAACCTTCAGCATATTTGTTGGTCAGTACGGAACCTTGAGCGGCGCGAACTGCGCAACTGGTGAAGTTTTCCGAGGCAATCAGTTCGATGCCGTGCGCCTGGCGGTCGGCTTCTTTATCAATCATGTTCGCAATTACCGGGTCAACTTTGCGGATGGCGGCGATATCGTCATAGGAATTAACTTCAACTTTTTCCAGGCGGCGCAGATGGCGTCCATTGTCTTTGAACGGCGTTGTCAGCCAGGCGTCAACAATTTTCATCATTTCTGCGTAACTCAGTTTATCGCCGGGAAGCACCAGCACGTTGGAACAGTTATGTTCTCTGCTCTTTTGGGCGGTTGTCACGTCACCGGCGACGGCAGCCCGGACATAATGGAAACGATTGGCGTTGATGGCCATGCCGATGCCGGAACGGCAGATCATAATGGCGCAATCGGCCTGACCGAGCGAAACGGCTTTGCCGGCATCGCCAGCAAAATCTGGATAATCATCCTGCGCGTCGAGTTCAAACGGACCGGCGTCCAGGGTTCTGATATCTCTCTCAGCCAGCGCCGCCATCAGTTGTTTTTTCAGTTCGTAACCGCCGTGGTCTGTTGCCACTGCTAAAGTTACATCTTTGCCGAACCAGTCTTGAATTGCACTCATTTTAAGTCTCCTGATTGTATTAAAATATTTTATGGGTTATTAAGTTTAAGTTTGTCAAGGTCAAGGAAAAGATTGTCCAAAGCTTCTTTCATTTGCCTGAAACATGAACGGTAATCTGCAATGTCGCCGCCGAACGGGTCGTCAACATCGCCGCCGGAGAGTGAACTGAATTCCAGCAGCAACCGGGTTTTACTGGCGGCTTCCGGCAGTATTCTCATCACATGCGCGCGATGAGTAGAGGTCATGGTAATAATCAAATCTGATTCTTCAAGTAAATTTTTGGTTAACATGGCGCTTTGGAATGAACTCATATTTATGCCGAGTTCTTCCATTACTGCCGCAGACTGGGGGGAAACATTGCCACCGTCCAGAGCGGACACTCCGGCGGATGACACGGTAATGTCTTTCTGGCCAGACTTGTCGCAAAGCGCGCGGAAGTATGCCGCCGCCATGGGGCTTCTACAAGTATTTCCGGTGCAGATAAATAAAATTTTCATTTCAAAACCAGCTTGTAATTCTTAACAATCTTATTTAATTTGACGATTCATTAAAATATTTTTTTGAACTGTCCGTTAGAAACGGATATTGTAAAAGATTTTACTATAGCATTATAAAAGCATAAATAAATATGGGAACGTGATTTTTTGATATGGAATCTAAAATCGAAGATAAATTTATTCGAATCCTGACGAATGAGTATGTTTGTTTGGAATTGCCGGAATTTTTTGAAGCGGGGAAAGTCGTTGAACTGGATATGGGATGCGGGAAGGGCGGGTTCACCGTTCAGCTGGCAAAACGCTATCCGGAACGGCTGGTGCTGGCGGCTGATATTATGATTGGACGGTTGCGCAAGTTGCACAAAAACAAAGAGCGGAATGAAATTGCCAATATGAATCTGTTGCGAGTTGAAGCCGGAAGTCTGATTGGTTGCATGCTGCCTGACGAGTCAATTGACCGTCTGCATATTCTCTGTCCGGATCCATGGCCGAAAGGTAAACATCGCGCCAACCGTCTGCTTTGTTCCAATTTTATGGGACAAATCCGGCGGGTGCTCAAGCCGGGCGGATGTTTTCATTTCTCCACAGACGATATTCCGTACCATGATATTGTCCGGCGGGTGGTGGCTGATTCAGGATTGTTCGAGGAAGATAACTCACGGCTGGAGGACATTGCCGATATTAAGACTGATTTTGAAAGACGCTGGAATGAACAGGATAAGAGCGTACATCATATTCTCTGGGTGAAAAAAAGCTGACGGCCTGTTTTTCGTGAAGCCTGAAAACAAAAACGGTCGCGCCAAGTTGATTGGCGCGACCATTTAAATTTAGATATGCGCGGCTTTATCCTAAGTGAAAATAATGCTTCTGGATTTCCGGAGCGCGTTCAGCAATATTCGAGAGATGGTCACCGAGTTTTTCCAGTTCGCCAAGCATTTCAATGAAAATTACACTGACAATCGCATCGCAGTTGCCTTTTCTGAGCCGGTTGATGTGCTCTTTTTCATAATCAGCGACCAAACGATTGATTTTTTTCTCGTCCTTCAAGGCAAATATGGCTTTTGCCTGGTCAGTGCCGCCGAGGGCTTTAATCACATTATCCGCCTGGTTATTGAGCAGTTCCCATAGTTTGCAAATATCTTTTTTCCCGGATTCAGTGAGTTTTTTGTCCGTTTTAATCAAACGTTTGGTCAATAAAATAATATTGTCTGTGTGGTCGGCAATCCTTTCCGCATCATTAGTGCAATGCATCAACAACGGCACCAGCTCCGACTGCGGTTCTGAAAGTGCACGGCGTGTAATCTTAACTAAATATTCAGTGACTTCAGCCTGCTGCTGGTCAATTCTGTCTTCGCGTTCCGCCAGGTCATCTGCCGCTTTTTCATTGATGCTTAATTTTGTGAAATGATTATTGACCGCTTCATCGACCATTTTCCAGGAATCTTTCAGCATATTATTAATAGCAATTACCACTTGTTCGAGGGCGATAGACGGAGTTTCCAGCAAATGCGGTTCAAGAATTTGTATTTTGATAGAATCTTTATCCGTTACAGGAATAAAGAAGGTACAAATTTTAGCCAATGTTCCGACAAACGGCAGCAACAGTAACACATTGAAGACATTGAAGAAGGTATGAGCCATCGCAATGTGGCGGACCACATTTTGCGGCACTGCGGCAAATGCATCGCCGGGCGTAACGCTGTTTACAAAATACATGAATATTGGAATGCCGCTGCTTCCCCAGGGCACATAAAACAAGGCAATCATAAAAATCGCGCCGGAAATATTAAAGAAACAGTGGGCGAATGCCGCTTGTTTGGCATAACGATTAGCGGGAAGACAGGCTAGAACGGCAGTAATTGTTGTTCCGATATTAGTTCCAATAATCAGCGGAACCGACGTGTAAAAATTAATCAATCCGCCTGCTGCCAGCGCCAGAACGATACCGGTGGCAGCAGAACTGCTCTGGATAACTATTGTCATCAAAGTGCCGATGCCGATTGCGCCGAGCACTGCGCCCAGTGGCATGGAGCCGTTGAGTGGCGAACAGTCGAACGTGCTGAAAAATTTTATAAAAGACGGGAATGCGCCAAGAACCGTCAGCTCGTCGCTCATTATTGACATGCCGAAAAACAGAAGTCCGAAGCCGAGAATGGTTTCGCCCCAGCCTTTGACGATGCGGTTTTTCATGAACATGACCAGCAGACCAAGAGTGATTGCCGGAAGCGCCAGACCGCTAAGTTTAAATGAGATGATTTGCGCGGTAACTGTTGTTCCGATATTAGCCCCGAAAATAATGCCTATTGATTGTGTTAGATTCAGTAACCCGGCGTTGATGAAGCCAATGACCATAACTGTCGTGGCGCTGGAAGACTGAATTACGGCAGTGACCACCGTTCCGGCAAAAACAGCAATGAAACGGTTGCTGGCAAAGAAATGGAGAATCTTTTTCATCTTTTCGCCAGCCACTTTCTGCAATCCGTCGCTCATTAATTTCATTCCGAAAATGAACAACGCTAGACCGCCGAGCACAGTTATGATGACAGAAGTAACATTCAATCCGAGTTCTTTGACGACAATGCCGCGCATGTAGTAATTGCTTTTAGGGTCGGCGATTTCCACTTCAATATTATATTCCCCGGTTTTGGGGCCGAGCTTTAAATTGGTTTCTGCTTCGCCATCTTGATTGGTAACGGTTTGTTGTTTTTTCAAAACCGCTTTGCTCTTGTTGCCTTCTGGAGAAGACGCCAGCTTGAAATATACAGGAATATTGGTTGCCGGTTTGCCGTCTGGCATTACTAATTTTATCTTGAGCGGATCTGGAAGAAGTTGTC
>JBAYVM010000191.1:0-6071 GCA_041674645.1 Victivallaceae bacterium
ATTATGGCGATAACAACGAGGAGTTCAATAAGGGTGAACTGGTTTATAATCAACGACTTGTGACTTTTTTGTTTCTCTTTCATCATTCCTTTGCCTTTCAGTTTTTTATTGGTTGTTGTCTAAAACTTTTCAACTTATTTTCATGTCTTCTAATTTTTCCTTGCTCCTTTATTTTGTGCCATCGGCACAGTTAAGACTAAATTGCACCGTAAAACATTTTTTATCAATTTATTAGCGCTGCCAGCGCTCCTGAAATATAGGCAGCCTGAAGCGCCCTTACTGCTTTGATGTAATGCACATGGTCGCAGTAAGCGTCTGTTTCAAAATTGTTTGTGAAAGCGTATAAGTCGATTATGGGGATTCCATTTTTCTGCATAATCTCATTTGCGACAGCATTATACGCAAGCACATCTTTATTGTATCGCTTAAACTCTTTGGATAAATTATTGTGAGTAAAATCATCAACTTTAGTCGTGCTCACCCATAACACATTTACATTACATTTTTTCATAATTGTCAGAATTTTTTCCAGGTTTTCCCTGTATTCTGAAATGCTTACCTGTCGTTCTCCGGTTGACTGATTGGTCTTTATATCATGAAGTCCGCAATTCAGCAGGAGATAATTATAAGTTATTTTCTCTTGATTATATTCATTTTCAATAAAACTCAAAACCATCCGGCTGTCTCCGCCATTACCGCCAATTGCATAGTCAAGGTTTTTTTTCGCTTCCTCTTTACCGTCCTTTGTAAATAGTGCGTAACTGTTTTTTAGATAAGTCTGCAAGTATTCACTGTAATGCAAAGTGATGCTATCTCCAAGAATAAAAATGGACCGTTTCGGCATAGCGTTTTTTTGCCTCATTTCCATGTATTAAAACCCTTCTAATTAATTATTCATCAAGGTTCCAGCATTATAACTATTTGCAATAGTATTATTCTACTGGATTTTATAGGATTTGACAATTCACATATAAGCTGATATTTTATACTTATCAGCTAAAATGGGATATATATGGAATTTTTTCCTTTAAAAACTGGAACTGCCACCGGCGAAGAAATAGAAAATGCGCTCTGTGCAATAGAGAATGCATTCAGTATTGCGATAACCGTCCACGACCTGCAAGGACGGCTTCACGGTGGCAATAAAGATCCTTTACTGCCGCTCTACCGTAAAGTGCATCAACATCCTTGCTGTCTTCGCGAGCGTTACCGCGAGACTGGCTGGAGCGCACGTTGCACTAGCGACTGTTTCACGATTTCTGAACAGGTTGCCGATGAACAAGCTAAGCCCTATTTGAAAACCTGCTGGAAAGGTTTACAGGAATTAGTCGTTCCGGTCATGCACAACTCACAACATCTGTTAACTTTGTATGCCGGAGTGTTTCGTTGCGAAGCGAGGCCGCCGGAGGGAGCGCCGACCCAGAAATGGTTTCGCAATCTCTATATGTCTCTGCCGACGGCATTGGATGAAAAAAATGTACAAGTGTTGAGTGTAATGTTGGAAATGCTTGGGCACGGCCTCATTGCCATCGGTTTACGGCCATCAGCTCATAAGGAAACCAATCCCAGAACTGCGGCCTTGACCGGCTTTATTGCCGACAATGCGCACCGGCAGATAACTTTAGCTGATATGGCCAAACATCTTCATCTTTCGCCATCGCGGGCTGCGCATCTGGCAGTCGAGTTGACCGGAAGTTCTTTTCAGGCGCTGCTTTTACAGGAACGTATGGCTCGCGCTCGCAATCTGTTGATTTCAACCGGCCAGAAGCAGGAGGAAATAAGCTCCGCCATCGGATTTAAAAACTGCTATTATTTTAACCGCACCTTCAAAAAATACTTTGGAGAAACTCCCGGAAAATACCGGCAGAAACACAACAGTTGAGTGAGATAATTGCAAAAGTAGTCAAGATTCAGTAAACAGAAGTCGGAATAAATCTGAATTTCTGCAAACATATTACTTTTGCAATTGGCTTGAATAATTAATTTTTCTGCAACCATCCGTTATTTGTGTTTTCGCTACTCAGTTCCAGGTGAAACTTGTAAACTTCCATTGTCGTGTTTATAAATGTTCTTTTGCGTTATTTGCAGCTTTGCGTTTAACAGATTGTCGGGCGGATTATTCGGGGATAACTTTGCGGCGACAGAAATTTATGAAGCGTTCGGCAAACTTGAGTTTACCGGTTGGCAGATAGATAAAATTCATATCGCGGCTGAGTGGTCCTTCGACGGCCACGGTTGACTCCAGCGTTCCGGCGTCAAGTTCATCGCGAACCGCAAGCTCGGAGATGCACGTTATGCCGAATCCGCTGCGTGCCATGTGTTTAATGGTGTCGAAACTGTTGGCTTCTACTACGGTCGACTCCGGCGGTAACGGCAGGTTATGTTGTTGGAGATATTCATCAAAATGATGTCTGGTTCCAGAACCTGATTCCCGGAGAATGAAGCGTTCTCCAGATTTCAGGTAGTCAGCCAGGCAAAATTCCCTTCCGGACAAGCTTCCGGGCGCACCGACAAACTTCAGTTCGTCACGCAGCAATAGCGAAGAGAAAAAGCAATTGCTGTCGAACGGTCCTTCTATTAAAGCCAAATCCAGCAGGTGTTTTTCCAGCATGTCGGCGATTTCTGCGGTGTTGGCGATGTGAATACTCAGATTACAGTCGGGATATTCATGCATGAATGCGGTAAGTAATGATGGTAGAACGTAGCCGCCGGCGGTCATGGTTGCCCCAATCCTATAACGTTTAATTCCAGCTGCGGCACAGCGCACTTTCCCCGCAATGTTTTCTGCTGCGGCGATTAACAGGTTGCTTTCCTCCAACAGCACTTTTCCGGCTGCTGTCAGTTTTACCTGACGCCCATCGCGTTCGAACAATGCGGTTCCCAGTTCCCGTTCCAGTTGGGCAATCTGGCGAGTGACGTTCGGCTGAGTCATGTTCAATGCCGTGGCCGCCTCGGTAAAATGCTTCAGTTCCGCCGCCATGCAAAAAATAGTTAATTTGCGTTCAATCATCCTGGTGATTTCCTTTTTTTATAATTTAATCGATAACTTTTGATTATCAATCCATGCTTGTCAATAATTATTATTTTATGTTTTTTGCATTATATTCGATAAAATGCAAAAATTTAATCAAAATTTGGAGGTCGGAATAATGACGCAAGAACGCAAGTTAACGATTCGCAAAGTGTTTTTTTTATTGACAGCAGCAGCCTTTCTGGTCGTGCCGATGTGTTGTCCGGCGCTACGAAGTCACGCCCCGGGAATCGCCGTTGTCACCGGGGTTATTTTTGCCGCAATCATCGGCAACCCGTTTGCCGCCGCCACTGCAAAATTGATTTCACCTTTGCTCGGAGCGGCGATTGTTGGAATGGGTTGCGGGATGAATCTGATTACCGTTTTGCAGGCGGGCGCCGATGGCATAGTTTACACTTTTATTGGCATCAGCGTCGGGATTGGACTGGGGATTTGGGTCGGAAAACGTTTGGGACTGGCTCACGATACGATGTATCTAATCAGTATCGGCACTTCCATTTGCGGCGGTAGCGCGATTGCGGCGGCAGCGCCCGTATTGCGTGCCAAAGCTCACGATATTGCCATTGCTTCCGCCACTGTTTTTACCTTGAATGCACTGGCGTTGCTGATTTTCCCGGTTATCGGACACGCGTTGGGGATGAGCCAAGTCCAGTTTGGCTACTGGTCGGCGCTGGCGATTCACGATACCAGTTCGGTGGTTGGGGCGACGCTGCAATACGGCCCGCTGGCGCTGGAAACCGGAACGACGGTAAAACTGGCGCGAGCGCTCTGGATAATTCCGGTCACTTTGTTGCTGTCATGGTTTATTACGGCAAAACAACCGGGCAGGAAGCGTAAGCTTCAAGTAAAAGTGCCATGGTTCATCCCTGGATTTCTGCTTGCGGCCATGTTGGTGACATGGTTGCCGGCAATCGCACCAGTCGGTGGCGGGCTGAAATCTTTGTCTCAATACGTCATGGTTCTGACCTTGTTTCTGGTCGGCGCCAATTTGAGCCGGGAAAAGTTGCATGAACTTGGCTTAAAACCGGTTTTGCACGGGCTGATTTTATGGATTGTCCTGGCGACAACATGGGGCGCTGTCATTCATTACGGTCTGGTTACGCCGGCAAATTAATCGCCTGCCGGTTAATAAGCTCGCAGACGCTTGCGTATTGGTATTCTTGAATTTGATAATATTTCAGGGCAGATTATATTTGAGGTTTAATTATTAGCTGAAACGGAACATATTATGGATGATATTGAACTGATAAATGATTTCAGAGTAACCGCTGCAATCCGGCTTCAGACTGCCAGACGGCTTGCAACTTCATTTACTCCGGATATGTCGGCGGTATGCGAGGCTGATTTGCATTGTCACTCGTTTTATTCCGATGGCTACAATTCGCCGTCAATGCTGGTATTTGAGGCTTTTCGCCGCGGAATGAAGGCGTTGGCGATTTCCGATCATGATGTTTTCGACGGTCAGCTTGAGGCAATTGACGCTGGCAGAATATTCGGACTTCGGATAGTGCCGGCAGTGGAATTTTATACCGACCGTCCTGGAATTGAAATTCTGGGATTCTTTCCTGAGGTTGAACATTTTTTGAAGTTGTCCGGCTCCGGCGCTTTTGACGAGGTGGTTGAGTCGTTGCGAGTTGCAAAGAAGTTACAGTTGAATGGCATGCTGGCACGGATTCCTGAATGTTTTGCGAAGATGGGATGCAAGGCGGAAATAACCACCGAGGATATTGACCGTTATTTGCGGAATGGAATATCCACAAAAGGCGATATCAGTGTTGCGATGTGGCAAAAATATGGAATTGAACTGGCGGCAACTGGAATTGCTGCCGATGTCAAGGATTTTCAAGCCAGATATACCACGCGGGACGAATATTTAAATCTGCCGCTGGAAATAGATATGGATCTTTCGCCGGAGGCATTTGTCCGTCGGATCAGGCAATGGGGCGGCTTGCCCGGGCTGGCGCATCCTACGGAATTGCGCAAAAAGGAAGGGCTCGGCAATGCTTCGCTTTACCAGATTATATGCAATCTGGCATCCGCTGGAATGCAGTGTCTTGAAGTTGATGGCTGGCGCAATGGTATTTGTCCGGAAACCGGCATGCAACAGACGGAGCTTTTTGAAATGATGCGCATTCGATATAACACTGAACATCCGCACGCAATACCGCTTTTGCCTACCAATGGTGGCGACAGCCACAATCAACCAGGAGAAGGGTTGGAATTGGGATGCGGCAGAAATCGTAATCTTCGTTTTGAATTCGGCAAGTTTTCTGAAGTGGCTACCTTGGAAGTGCGGCAGCGCATGTTGCAAAAATAATAATTGAGCTTTTTTCTTCAAATCATCAAGAACGCATGGATAGTGTTTTAATTTTTATCTGCGCTCAAGCAATTTGTGTGCTTTTTGTGTGCTTTTCTCGACGTTTCATGGCATAAAACAGGCTATCATAAGAAAAACATGATTAGTGCTTGAAAGGTTGTTTTTGTGGTATTTTGAGCTTAAAAGAAAGTGGTGGTGGGGGGTGGATTCGAACCACCGAAGGTAAAACCAGCAGATTTACAGTCTGCCCCCTTTAGCCACTCGGGAACCCCACCAATTGGAGCGAGTAAGGGGAGTCGAACCCCTATGACCAGCTTGGAAGGCTGGTGCACAACCGTTATGCCATACTCGCATATCAACAACATCGTCTGCATTTGCAGCAGTATCAGAAAAAACCGTTACTCTGACTAATCAGATCCGGTTTGACCTGTAACATAATCTAAACAGCCACTGGTTTCAGGGAGCCAGTAAATTGGTGCCGATGGTGGGATTTGAACCCACACTCCGATGAAAGAACTGCGCCCTGAACGCAGCGCGTCTGCCAATTCCGCCACATCGGCTCATCTCAGACAATCTTAAACTGTCGAGTCACTTAGTTTAACTTTAAAAAAGGTTTTTTCAAGCGTCATTCTCAAAAAATCTTTATGAAAAAAAAGAAAAAATTGAGCAAGCGGATTGTAGATGCGGTTGACATGTACTAGAGTAATAGCGAAATGTTTAACA
>JBAYVM010000192.1:0-6025 GCA_041674645.1 Victivallaceae bacterium
AAAGCAATACGAAACCTTACAAGCGCTATCTAACTAAGTTTGTAAGTTTTCGCTCGTCTATCAGGCGCCTGGAAGATTTCCGGTGGTGCAAGCTGCAGTTGTTGCAGTACTTCCAGCTGTACAAGCCGTTTGCGCAGAAGTTCCAGCCGAACAATACTCCGCTTGCGCTGTACTGCCAGATGCGCAATAAGATTGTGCAGTTGTTCCGACTGATGTGCAATTGCCTGGATTTGCATTGCTTCCACCATTGCAAGACAGGCCAGCTCCCTTACCCATTTCGCCTAAAGCTACAAGAACCGGAGTTTCATACTTTAATTTACTTTTTGCATTTTTGTTCGACATGTGAACACCTCTTCCATTAAAATTGTTTTGGGTTGATAAACTTTAAGCTCTCGCTTTCGTCTTTGATTTCTTTAATATAGAGAGCGATTTAAATAAAACATTAAAAACACGCTATATATCTTGAAATTTTACATTCCATGCGCCATAGTTTATCATTAAAAGAAAAATATTGCATTTTAACAAGCCAATAAGGTCGATTATCATGGAACTGCATGTGGAAAAACTTAAATCAGTCCGCAAACGCAAAAAAATTACTGCCGAAGAGCTGGCGAAGAAAATGGGCATGTCCAGAATAACTCTTGGCGCGTGGGAAAACGCCAAAAGAGTTCCATCCGAGGCAAAAATTAGAATGCTCGCAAAAGTTCTGAATATATCAGTCAATGAAATTTCTGACCTGCCGCCAGACAAAACAATCTCGGAAATCAATCTTGCGCCTTTGGGTTCCAGCATTACTTCCGTTATTCGCGGAGATCAGGAAAGAAATTTAACCCGCCAGAAGAATCTAATTTCCAGCATTATGGACATGAGCAAAGAACTATCCGACTCCAAGCTGATTATCGGAGTAATGATTTCCTCTCTGCCGTCTATTTTCTACATCAAAGACTCGAATCTCAAATATATCGCCGCCAGCGAAGCATTTTTAAATAATCTGTCATTGAATAAAAATTATGATGTCAACGGCAAAACCGACTTTGACTTACTCCCGGAAAACGAGGCAAAGATTAACAGTGAAATGGATAAAAAGGTTCTTGTCAGCGGCAAAAGCATTTATGATATTGAGGGTTACATTCCAGGCAACAGAAAATCAAGATGGGGCATTATGTCTAAAATCCCGATTCTTGATTCTGAAGGAAAAATTGAAGGAATTGTCGGTTGCTTCATTGATATTACCGAACATAAAAAAGCAGAGGAGAAATACAGCCGCATTGTGAATATGTCGCCTAATCCAATATGCGTTATCGGAATGGACGGCTATTTCAAGTTCGTTAATCTATCCTGGGAAAAAGCGCTGGGATACACCAACGCGGAATTGCTCAGCCAGCCATACATTAGCTTTATTCACCCTGACGACCGGGCGGCAAGCGATACTGAAATGGCAAAACTGACAACCGGCAATCTGTCTTTGAATTTCGAAAACCGCTATATCCACAAAGACGGATCAATACGCCACTTTTTATGGACATCCGCTCCAATATCTAATGATAAGTTGATTTATTGCATCGCTACTGACATCACCGAACGCCGGCAGACAGAAGAAGCGCTTCGGATACATCAAATTGAACTTAAAATGCAAAATGAAGAATTGCGCCGGATTCAGACGAACATGGAAACAGAAAAAGTGCGTTACTTCGACCTGTATGATTTAGCGCCGGTTGGTTTTTGCACATTAAGCGAAAAAGGACTGATTATTGAGGCCAATATCACAGCTGCCGCCAGCCTGGGCGTTACTCGTGACAAGTTGACTAAAAAACCGTTTACCAGTTTTATTCTGCCCGAAGATCAGGATATCTACTATCTCAGGCGCAAAACACTTTTGACAACGTCCGAACAACAAAACTGGGAAATGCGGATGCTCTATGCGGACGGCTCATCATTCCGGATGTATGTACAGGCTAAACTGATGCAGAACGGCGAAATCATGATCGCGCTCAGTGACATCTCCGATCTAAAAACGCTCAAATAAATCCCGACCTGCGGAACGTGATTATATAATTTGTTTCTTCAATGTAACTCAGACACTCCTGTCTGAGATTAAACGGTGTAGCGCCCTCGCTCTGCGAGGTGATTTTCCCGGATATGGCGTCCGAGACGGACGCGGCTACACCGGACGGGTGTCCGGAAGATGATTGGTGTAGCGCCCTTTTCGTGTTTTTCGTGCCTTTTGTGGTTAAACTCCCATCTTCATTTCCTTCATGTTCCTCATGGTAAACTTTCCCCTTTTCGTGTGATTCGTACTATTCGTGGCTAAAAATCTGTTTTTTTCGCGGCCTTTGCATCTTTGCGTTTAATTCTTTAGCAGTTATGAAAGTTTTAAATTCAGTTAAACCCCCAAATCAAAAAACACAGCGAAATCATTTTTTCGCTCTATATCCTACGCGGATGGCGAACTCTCCCGCCTTTCCGTGGTCGCAATGCCATACGTCTTTCCGGCCTCGTTCACCAAAGCAGTGGAAGTCATTGAAATTTCAATGACAGCGCCGTCTCTGGTTAGCCGCCGCGTATGATACGGTTCTATAATTTCAGCATGGCTGAGCTGATACATTCTGGACAACTCATCCTTGTGCAATTCTTCCGGAATCAGGTCGCGGACATTCATCGCCAGCGCCTCAGCTTCACTCCAACCGTAAATCCTTTCCGCGCCAGAATTCCAGGCCAGAATACGTCCATCCAGATTATGCACGGTAATGGCGTCGCGCGCATCGCGCACCACAACCGCCAGGCGGAGCAACTCATTGGCGCTGCGCAATTCTTTCCGGGCACGGACAATCTCCGTTATGTCAAAAAAGGTAATCACTGCACCTTCAATCACGTTTTCCATCGTGCGGTAAGGTTGAATGTGCATCGAGTACCATTTGCCTTCAATGGTCTGAACTTCCAGCTCTTTTGGAATAAGCGTATCGAGAACTGCCTGCGTGTCTGCTTCCAGACGGTCATAACCAACCAGATTGGATGCGATGTGCCGCATTGGCCGTCCCGTATCGGTCAAAATCAAGTTTATAATTTTAGTGGCGGCGGGCGTAAAGCGCATAATAATCAATTGATGATTCACAAAAACAGTGCCGATACCGGTTCCAGCCAACAGATTGTTCATGTCGTTGTTGGCTTGTGATAAATCTGCCACTTTGGTTTGCAGTTCAGTATTGACCGTGGAAAGCTCTTCATTGACCGATTGCAACTCCTCTTTAGACGTCTCCAACTCTTCGTTGGTGGATTGCAATTCTTCGTTCACCGACTGCATTTCCTCATTGGATGATTTCAGTTCCTCATTGGAGGTTTCCAGTTCCTCATTCGCGGCCTGAAGATATTCCTCCTTAGACCGAAGTTCCTGTTCCAACTCGGCAATCCTGGTGTCAACATCCAAATCAGAATCATTCGTTGCAACAGCGGAGACCTGCCGGGGCGGTTGCGGTTCCGGCGCATCCTCCAGAATAATCAGAAACAACGGAGTTTCCAGCTTTATGGCTGCCCTGCCAGGCACAAAACAGGCTTGTCTCGCCACAGGCCGGACGGTCAGATTAACCGTGCAAAAACGCCCGTTATTTTTGACCCGCAGACCGGGGCAATGCGTAACTTTCAAATCCGACACTGTTTGGTGCAGAGCGACAGTCAATTCGTTTTTCAAGCCTTCACGCGCCATTTTCAGGATGTTATTGACTCCGGATTCGCCCGGCGCTGGTTCCAGGTACATCCCGGTGCGACCGTGAAGGTACAGAATATCGCCGCAACTGTTAACCAGAGCGCCAACCTGAATAATCTGTTGCATCAGCGCCTGTTCAGTCAATTCGCGTAAAGGCAGCTTAGCGGGAAGCAATGACTTTTCTGAATTCTGCGAAGGCGTTGTGCTTATTGCCATTACAGGCTGAACAAATTGTTCACGCGACATGCGTTGCGTGCCGTTAAAATCATCTTTACGTTGATACAATTTAGATTTGCGGTCCAACGCTTTAAACAAGCGGCTGAACTCTCCGACGGTCTCAGAAGTGCCCAGAAAGAGAAAACTGCCGGAGTTAAGCGCATAGTGAAATAACGGAATGAGTTTCTTCTGAAGTTCGCCGCCCATATAAATCATCACATTACGGCAACTAATCAGATCAAGTTTTGAAAAAGGCGGATCTTTAATCACATCCTGCTCGGAAAAAATCAACACATCGCGGATGTTTTTACGAACACGGTACGCGATGCCGCCAGACTCCGCCGAAAAAAAACGTGCCAGACGTTCCGGAGAAATATCAGCGGCAATACTTGCAGGATAAAGTCCGGCGCGGGCAACGACAATCGCCCGGCTGTCAATATCGGTAGCAAAAACCTGCACATTAAAACGCTGTCGCAGCGCATCCACCTGCTCCTGCAAAAGAATGGCAATGGAGTAGGCCTCCTCACCCGTGGAACAGCCGGGCACCCAGACCCGAATGAATCCGCCCGACGGCTTGCCGGAAAACAGTTCCGGTATGACTTGCTCTTCCAAAGCTTTGAACGCTTCAGGATCACGAAAAAAGTTGGTCACGCCAATCAACATGTCACGAAAAAGCGCTTCAATCTCGGACTGCGTTTGCTGCAAAAATTTAACGTACTTTTCCATGGTTTCAATTTGATGAACGCCCATGCGCCGTTCAATACGACGAATAATAGTGCTTGGCTTGTACTGGGAAAAATCATGACCGGTCTGGGCACGCAATAAAATAAAAATTTTCTCTAAAGTATGCTCGTATGTCTGTTTTGAGTCGGATGACGCCCGCGGTAACTTGCCAAAGGCGTGAGTAACATAAGCAATAAGTCGGGCGGGCATCTCGCCTGGCGGCAGTTCATAATCAACCATGCCGGTATTGATGGCGCTGCGCGGCATGCCTTCATACTCGGTCGTCTCCTGACTCTGAGCCATCACCATGCCGCCGCCCCCTTTAATCGCCCGTACGCCCAAAGTTCCATCGCTGCCAGTGCCGGAAAGCACAATGCCAATAGCCAGTTCACACTGGTCTTCCGCCAGCGACCGGAAGAAAAAGTCTATCGGCAGACGCTGTCCGCGCGGCGCAGATGGTTCCAACAGCTGAAGCGCACCATCCAAAAGCGCCATGTCGTGATTTGGAGGAATAATGTAAACACAGTTGGGTTTGACTTTCATTCCGTCCTCAACCTCAAAAACCTGCATCCGGGTATAACGCTGGATAATGTCAGTCAGAATACTCTTGTGATCCGGCGCCAGATGTTGCACTAAAACAAAAGCCATGTCAGGCTCGGCCTCGGCTGGCATACCGGAAAAAAATGCTTCAAACGCTGCCAGGCCGCCCGCCGAAGCGCCGATGCCGACAACGGGAAAAGTAGTTGCGAGTTTATCTGCTTTTAACACAGATACTGCCTGCGGCTCAATCTTTTGAACAGCTTGCGATTTCGTTGCGGTCGCTTTGACTTTTTTTATCGTCGTCATTATTGGACTCCTGTTGAGCAACCCGGAATTTTAATCAAATATCCTTGGCAAACGCGCACCGGCAACTGTACCGGATTATCACATTTCCAATTTTAATATAACGGCGCAAATAAGTATTACCATTTTTTGCTGGAGCATACAGGCATGAAAAAGCGAAGTTGCTTGATTACCGAACGCTGAAGAATACGACGTAACGTCGCAAAGAGCACAAATGGTCTTCGTTTTGTACGCTTCCGCAGGAACATTCGCAAGCTCACAGGAACGCGCTCCGCGCAGAGAAAAAAATAAACCGGAAAATCAAGAAACAACTGGTAGTCTGTTTTATTATCCAGGCGGGATAACACGTTTATAGAATAATCCGGCAAAAAGAATCTGCGACTCCGCAGGAGTCGAACATTATATTTCCGTTGTGCTATAAACGGGTGATGCCTCCGGCATCAGTTTCTCTAGCCGGTAAAATTGAGCAATGTATGGGCCAGCGCTCAGTGCTTAAGCAGGAGCGCGGGGTTTAATTGAAAGTCAGATTTTTCTTGATTTTTA
>JBAYVM010000193.1:0-6016 GCA_041674645.1 Victivallaceae bacterium
AAACCCATTTCTTTTGCTTTTTTCGAGAATTTCATCAATAAGATAATGAATAGCATTTTTCAACTCTGCAATCTCAGATTCCGCAGGTTTCGACTTTTTTTCTCCGCCTTCAGTCGCATCAACCAACGCATTCCCCAATTTTTCAACACTGCCAATATTCCCTATGACATTCAAAACAAACTTAGTGCCTGTTTTAGCCATTTTACCGGCAGTCTCTTTTTGTGGCATCCACTTTCCAAAATATTTGCTAAACCTTTTTGCTTGTATTAGTTGATCATCATTTTTGCTTGCCTCTCCGATTTGCTCAATGATTCCACTCAGTATCATGACAACCGCCTCTTCAGGAGAATGCATTAAGGAGTGCTGCCATGTATTTATCCAAATTCTATGAAATGGAGCATCCGGGAGATATGTCAACTGATGCTCTAAAGTGTTCATCAGCGAGGTTTTGCCACTCCCCCATTCGCCCTGTAAAGCAATCGTTATAGGAGTATCAGCGTTTTCAATAAACTTTACTAATGCTTTTTCATATTTGTCAATACCAAACAGATCTTCACTATTATGTTCTTTGGGTTGATCAACTACGCTTGTTTTTTTAATCATAATCCTATCCTTTGGAATTTTATAAGTTTTCTCTGAAAAGTAAAAAACTGCCTTAACATAGACTTTGATTCTCCGAATTCAACACCGTTTCAACGCATCAAAAATTTTGGAGGCAAGTTTCAGTTATTCAGTTATTATGAATATTAAACTACTCAAATAGCGAAATATGCCGCACTGAACAATAATTAATCATCGCCGATTAATATTCAACCAGTTGACTTCACCGGTTGCTGGCAGAGATTGCATAAATCCTGCAGTAGTCGGTCTTTTTTTATATTTGGCATGGCTATTGCTATTTAGACTTCCAGCCAAACAACCGGCTGGATAAAAAAGTTTTGCACCAACTGCGCATAGACGCAACGCTCAAAAAATGCTAAAACAGAAAGGATTTATATGGAACAGATTATAAAGGAGATGTGCTGGCGTAAACTTGATGAACTTTTTGGAGACAACGTGCCGCCGAAAATCAGAGAGCGGCTGGAATATGAGCTTGAGATTATAAAACTCGGGGGATTTTTTCGGCAATATTATGATGCCTGCACATTTTGCGACCAAGTTCGCAACGCCGGATTTTTAATTGCGCCAGGATTTGGAGATTGTACAGGCTCGCTGGTGGCGTATTTGTGCGAAATAACCGAAATTAATCCATTAGAATATGGGCTGCTTTTTGAATGTTTTATTAATCAGGGGCGGATGATTGAACCGACATTCCAAATCGCGATTGAACCGCAAGGACATTCTGCGTTCTGCCGCCAAGCCATGGAACTTTCCATCGAACTTCACATTTCTCCGGAACTGAATGAACTCGTCAATCACCCACGAAAAAATTGCAAAATTCCGATGAACAATAAAAAGACTCTGACAAACTTAGGTTGCAATAAAATCTTTATCGACTCCGCAGAAGCCGCGCAAATTTGGTCAAAATGCAAGATTGAACGCCTTACAGACGTTGCCGCCTTGTGGGCACTTTGTCGTCCCGGTCCAATTCGCTTTGGGCAGGAGTTTATTAAAAACAAGCGACATCCGGAAAGCATACAATATCTTCACCCGTTACAGAAAGACGTACTTGAAGAAACCTATGGATTTATGATTTATCGTGAACATATTATTAAAAACATCAGCATCCTAACCGGGCTTCCGTTCTGGGAGGCTGACTTGATTCGACGTGCCATCAGTTCATGTAAACAAGCAGATATTGACCTTGCGCATCAAAAATTTATTGCCGGATGCCGGAACAAAAACAATATTTCCGAGGATCTGGCAGAAAAACTCTGGGATGACATTAGTATATGGAGCAGGTATGGATTTTCTAAAGCTCACGCCATAGCGTTTGCGTGGTTGCAGTACAAAATCACCTACCTGAAAATTCATGCCAAATGAATGCTCAGGAAAAAAGGAGAAACTTTAATTTTACGGGGAGTAATTTATGGAAATTATATTGTTTATAATCACGCAATTTATTAATTCTTTCGGAATCCAGTATATTCCAGAATCGGCGCAGCAAACGGTTAAATTTACTCAGCTTCCTGCCGAATGCCGTCAAGTATATGACTTGGAACTTCGCAAAATGCGGCAAACCGACAACACGCAAGTAATCAAGCTGGATATTGACGAAAACGGAACCGATGAACTTATTATTTTTGACGGTGCCTCCGGTTCCGGTGGCGAAGGCTGGGTTATTTTTACCAAATCCGAATCCGGCAAATACATCGAAGCCGGTAATGTTTTTGGTTCGCTGGCGTTGTACAACAATATATTAATTGTAGATCATCACTTGGGCGTTTGTGAGTCCATCCGGGAATATTATCAGCTGGAAAATAAAAAACTTGTGCTGAAATATTCTATCAACCTCTACCATCGCTTATTCTGGCTTGAAGAAAATTTAAGTTTTCTGAAAACATTCATCCAATAGAATATTAATTTTATCCAGATTTGAAACAACCATAATTTATTTACTACTCGACGTTTTCCTACAATCCCACCCTGTTTTTGCCAGTCAAATAATAACCAGCTGTGGTTACTATTTAAACAGTCCAGTCAACAAGCAAAATTATGTTTCAGCTTAAAAACATAATTATTATCAATTGGCACGTGAAGTGCTTTAATGATTTATCATTCTGTCGTGCAATTGCGGCAGAGATATAATAACCAAAAGAAAGGAATTGGCTTATGCCGAATCTACCAGTTCGGAATGTTGCAAACTCATGCAAACATTTGGAATGGAAACGGGAAATTTTATTTTCCTGCCAAACAATTCACGAAAGGATTTTAAAATGTTTTTAATCATGGAACACCCTGACACCGGAATTATCAAAAAAGTAAAGGTCGGATTTTGCTGGCCGTTCTTCTTTTTCACCTTCCTGGTTCCGCTGTTGCGCGGCGACATCAAGTGGGTTCTGCTTACTGTTGTAATCGGAGTTTGCACTTTCGGGATTGGATTGATTGTACTCTGCTTCAAGTACAACCGGATATACACGGTCGGACTGCTGGAAAAGGGTTACAAGGTCAAAGAGGTGGAAGGCGGAACTCAGGCGGAAGCCGCCGCCGCCCTTGGCATCAGATTGACAACGCTCGCGTGAAAAAGTATTTCGCCAGCGTGGGTTGCCACGCTGGCGAAAATGAGGAAAAACAATGAATTGCTCCGACGTAGTACTGCTAATCTTTTTCTTCTTTCTCTATGTGGTTATTCCGTTGCTGGGAATTTGCTGGGCAATTCGCCATTGGCGGCGACGACAACGCAATCGACAGGAATGCCGGAAAGCTTATGAACTGGCGCAATTGAAGCTTGAAGCGCAACTGAACAGTCTGCTTCAAGATGGGCTGGCGCTGGACGCAAATGTCTGGCTGTTGTCCGACAACGAAGATATCGCCGAAATATTTTTTGATTTGTTGTTCCGCACGGCACGCAAAACCCGCCCGATATTGCTGCCGGAGTGTTCCGCTAAAGCGATTTCATTCGGCACAAATATATCGCCGACAATGTCGCGACTGCAAAAATTTCAACGCGCCGGTTTGCTGATTACGCACAAAGACGGAATTGCCTTGACTTCGGGAAATTGTCCAGCAGTGATTCAAGTGACCGTTTGTGGCAATGACCTGTTCAACCGGAGAATTGACTATAATCTTTTAACCGGAGAGATTGCGGAAGCATATCGGAACTGGCTGAAAGCAAATATTCGTTAAACATGTGCCTGGAGAAGTAAAAATATGAAAGTGGAATTGCAACAGAAATTATTCAGCGCTTTTCCGATATTATATAAACTGAAAGACGCGCCGCTGACTGATGCGTTGATGGCCTGGGGATTTTGCTGCGGCGATGGTTGGTTCGATTTACTGTGGCAACTGTCGCAGGATTTGGAGGAATATAACCATACTCATCCGGGAAGTCCGGTAATGGCAATTCAGGTAAAATCTAAATTCGGCGAACTGTGTTTTTATGTTAACTCTAGCGAAAACAATGAACTCATAGACCGAATAGCCGAAGGGGAAACAGAAGCAAGGAATATAGGTGAAGAAACATGAGAAATGGTCAGAACATGCCACATCTGCAATCCTGGCGCTTCATTGTTATTTGACTAAGGAAGAAGGTTTTATATAGAAGTATAATGAAAATAAATAAGGTTTAAAAATGCAGAAAATTGCTGAAGAAAAAGTTGTAAATTCTGTTAATTTGAAAGACAGAGAAATGTGTATGGTAGCAGTTGGGAACTGCACGTTTGCGCTGCAATACGTACCGGAAAATCTGAAAGACAGGGAAATGTGTATGGCAGCAGTCAGGAACGACCTGTGCGCGATTCACTTCGTTCCGGAAAATTTGAAAGACAGAGAGATGTATATGGCAGCGGCTGAACTGGATGCATTGAATTTTAAATATGTTTCTGAGAAGCTACCATACCGTGAGATATGCCTGATGGCGGTTAGTCAGAAAGGTCTTGGGTGGGTGTTGCAATTCGTACCGGAGAATCTGAAAGACTGCGAAATATGCATGGCGGCAATTAGCGATTATGGTTATGCACTGCAATATGTACCGGAAAACATGAAAGACCGGGAAATGTGTATTAAGGCTGTTAATGAAAACGGTAATGCGCTGCAATATGTACCGGAAAACCTGAAAGACCGGGAAATGTGTATTAAGGCTGTTAATGAAAACGGTCGTGCGCTGCAATATGTTCCGGAAAATCTTAAAGACCGGGAAATATGTATGGTGACGATTAAAAAATGTGGAATTGACATAAGCTATGTTCCTGAAAAGCTGATTGACTGGAAAATGTGCATGGAGGCAGTTAAGCAATGCGGCGCTGCACTTGCATACGTTCCAGTTAAACTAAAAGACAGAAAAATGTGCATGGAGGCAGTTAAGCAATGCGGTAATGTACTTGCATACGTTCCTGACAAGCGGAAAAACAGGAAAATATGCATGATGGCAGTTAAGCAATGTGGTGATGTACTTGCATACGTTCCTGAGAAACTGAAAAACCGAAAAATGTGCATGCTGGCAATTGGCAATAATGGCGTTGCGCTTAAATATGTTCCTGAAAAGCTGAAAAACCGGAAAATGTGCGTGATGGCAATTAACAATGATGGAGTTGCTCTTGAATATGTACCGGAAAACATGAGAGATATGGAAATGTGTATGGTGGCAATTGGCAATAATGGCGTTGCGCTTAAATATGTTCCTGAGAAGTTGAAAGACCGGGAAATATGCATGGAGGCAATTAGCAATGATGAAGTTGCGCTTGAATATGTACCGGAAAACATGAGAGATATGGAAATGTGTATGGTGGCAGTAGAAAAGAACGGTGTCGCGCTTCAATTCGTTCCTGAGAAGCTGAAAGACCGGAAAATGTGCATGGCGGCAATTAGCTATGATGGAGTTACGCTTGAATATGTACCGGAAAATTTGAAAGACCGCGAGATGTGCCTGACGGCGGTCAAAAACAACGGCGCTGCGCTTAAATACGTTCCGGATAACAAATAGCCGACAATTGAAAAAAACGTACTTTCAAGGAGATTTTTATGAATGTGAAAAATACAGTTCTGTACGATGAGGACAAGATCAAAACGCTGAGTCCGCTGGAACATATCCGGGTACGTCCGGGTATGTATATTGAACAGTTTGGCGACGGTTCTGATCCGGAAGACGGAATTTATGTTCTGCTTAAAGAAGTCATTGATAACAGTATTGACGAATATATCATTGGCGCCGGCAAACGCATTGATGTCAAGATTGACGGACGCCATATCAGTGTTCGCGATTACGGGCGCGGAATCCCGTCTGATAAGCTGTTGGAATACGTCTCCGAGATGAACACCGGGGGGAAGTACAATGATGATATGTTTCAGTTTTCAGTCGGGCTTAACGGTGTAGGCGTTAAAGCGGTAAATGCGCTGTCCAGCGAATTCACCGTCCGGT